>JAHINX010000076.1 GCA_018895765.1 Patescibacteria group bacterium | reverse complement strand
TACCTCAGCAAGCGCTCTTAAAGATAAGGGCGATAACATAGATTTGGATGTCGAGATCATAGAAAACAAAAAGAAGGAGGTGGATAACATGGAGCTTACTGATTTAACACTGGAGATGCTAAAGACCGAGAGGTCTGATTTAGCCGAAGTCCTTTTGAAAGAGGGCAAGGAATCCGGAGCCAAAGAAAGCCTGGATGCAGGAGTAAAGCAGGAAAGAGAAAGAGCCCTCGCTATTTTAAAAGAGGCTAAAGGTTTTGAAGGGATGGGAGATCTTGCCAACGAGGCGATAGAAAAAGGCGACAGCGTTGAGGTTGCGGTCGGCAAGTTCAAGGACAAGAGGCTTGCAGAGCTGGAGAAAAATGCGCCTTCCAACCTTGGGCCTAACGCTGATGATCCTGAGAAAGGCACTAAGAGCCATCTTGACAGGGCAAAGGTCTATCAGGCAGAGCATGGCGGAAACATGACTGAGGCCTTAAAGGCGACGGCAGAGAAAACAGTTAAGAAATAACGGAAGTTACTTTCAAAAAAGGAGGGATGAAAATGTCACAGCAAACAGAAAATGGTTTAAAGACTTTTACGGCGGGAGAAGTATTGGAGGCTTATCGCCGGGTAAAGTTGAGCGCTGGAAGCGGCAGTCAGGTTGAGTATGCCGATTCGGATGAGGCTTGTATCGGTATTACCCAGAAGAAAGCCGAGGCTATCGGAGACATGGTAACCCTTGCATTGGTTACTACCGGCAGGACCTTCAAGGTTACCGCCAATGAGGCAATGGCGGCCGGGGCTCCTATTTATGCCGGGGCCGACGGTAAGGTTCAGGATACGGATCCTGGCGCAGGAACAATTAGAGGCACCGCGCTTGAGGCTACGACAGCAGATGGGGATATCATAGAAGCGATTATGAGTTCTTAAGAACAGGATGTTAAAAGAGAGTTTAAAAATTGTGTTTGAAAAAAAGGAGGAACTAAAATGGGCGTAGAATATTCAGGAACTCATGCGAAACCGCGCCTTGAGTTAGGCGTGGCGGTTATGGAGTATGTTGAGCAGGCGAAAGAGTTTATCGGTTCGGTTTGTTTGCCTATCTTTAAGACAAGAAAGAAAGAGTCCTCTTTCTCGGCTATCACCAGGGAAAGCATAACGAGGGACGCTGATACCAAGCGCGCACCGCGTAGTGCTTATAACCGTGATGGGTTCGAGGCAAAGGATCTTTCTTATAAGTGCGAAGAGCACGGTCTTGAGGGAGCCTTGGATGACGGTGAAAGAGAAATGTATGCGTCTGACTTCGATGCAGAGCTTATAACATCACAGATTACGGCTCGCCGGTTAATGCAGGCACAGGAAAGAAGAGTTGCAGAACTTCTTTTCAATATCTCAACTTGGACAGGGGCGGATCTTTATACGGATCACTCTGCTAATCCTTGGGATGACATTGCATCTGATGTTATCGGCCAGATTCGTGCGGCAAGAGAAAAGGTCAGGGCAAATTGCGGGATCGATCCCAGTGCGCTTATTTGCAATAAGGCAAACATCGACCGGTTGATGGATAATACCGGGATTAAGGATTCGATCAAGTACGTTGCCCGTTTGACGGAAGCAGAGATCCTTAATGCCCTGGCAGACATCTTGGGACTGAAGAAGATAATTGTTGGGAAGGCAATTTACAATAGCGCCAAAGAAGGACAGACTTTCGTAAGCGCCGACATCTGGAATGATGATTATGCCATGGTCGGGGTAGTTGCCGAAGACGGCCAGAACTTGGTATTGCCAAGCGTGGGAAGGACCTTCTTGTGGATAGCCGACAGCCCGGATAATGCCACGGTTGAATCTTATAGGGATGAGGTTCATCGTAGCGATATCTTCCGGGTGCGTCAGAATGTTGACGAGAAAGTCATCGACAAGTATTTTGCTCATTTGATAAAAGTAGACGCATAATCGGTCTTTTGACTTTAATTCTTGGTTAAAAAGAAGGAGCGGTTATGGGAAAAGAGTCTATCCGTATAGTCTTGACTGAGCAGAAAGACATTGGCGGGATAGTCAGGAATCCCGGGTATGTTCTCTTAGAGGGAGTATGTCCGCAGATGTTGGCCGCCGATGATGTGGGAGAGTCTATTCGCCTCGGTCAGGTTAAGGTTGAGGTTGTAAAATCCAAGAATGATAGTGAGGAGGCTCCTTAAACAAGGGGCCTCTTTACTTTTTAAAGGAATAATTCATGAGCCTTAAAGATCAGTTTCCTCTCGATGTAATCGATTGTTTTTTAAATACTGCTGAATTCGCAGAGGTGATTACCTATACGCCCGAAGGTCAGTCGGCGAAAGATATTAACGCTATTGTGGTGCGTGGCAGGCTCGAGCCAGGGAGCGAAGATCAAGGCAGAGGTTTGCAAAATCAGGTGGAGATTTATATTGCTAACGATGCGACAGAAGGCGTTACATCCGTGGATAAAAAAGACGATCGCATAACATTAGATGACGTTGAAGGAACGAGTCGTGAGGCACGCATCATCGAGGTTTTGCATAAAGACGAAGGCGCATGGCATTTACTCGTGGGATGGTGATGTATGAGATTGATGGCGGAAGTTGATATGAGAGCGCTCGATAAGGCGATAAAGATTGCGCCGAGAGTATTGAAGTTCGAGCTTGGCGACGGAATGGATCGAATTAGTAAAGGATTTTTAAAGAGATTCAGGCAACAGAGGCTTCAGGGTCCTCCTGGAGTTCGTGGAGCCTCAGGCCATGGGCTTTTCGGCACATTCAAAAGAGTATCGCTTGTATCCCCCACCATAGAAGGCATGGGCATGCAGGTTTATTCGGATTCGAAGATTGCCAAGCTCCATGAAACAGGCGGAATCGTCAAAGACCCAAGCGGCGGAAGGATGGCGGTTCCTTTGTCTGCAAGAAGCCAGATGTTTACCGCAAAAGGAAAGCTCCGAGGCAAGTATAAAAAGCCCCGTCAGTTGAAGAACGTAGAGCCGATGAGATTCAAAGGACAGACTTTTCTTGTGAGAGTGACGAAGCGAGCGCAGAAGTTATTACCTTTGTACGTATTAAAGAGGTCGGTGCGGTTAAAGCCGCGGCTGGGGTTTTATAGAGTCTGGGATAGTTTAGCAAATTACAGGATCGAGATTCTTAATAAAAAAATAGAAAACGCTTTAAGGAAAATTTAATCATGGAAACGGTAAGAGAAAGAATACTTGCGAATATCAAAA
The DNA here is from genome assembly GCA_018895765.1 of Patescibacteria group bacterium. GTDB lineage: Bacteria > Patescibacteriota > Patescibacteriia. The sequence continues at coordinate 626 of JAHINX010000076.1, read as the reverse complement.
CGACTCTTGAGGGCATAACAGTTGCGGGCGGCTATAATTTCGATTTTACTGCCGACACTGTTCAGAGATGGTCGATGCATGGCAATAGATTGGTCGATCTTCCCGCTGTTGTAATAAGCCCGGGCGATGAAGAAGAAAAAGGCACGCCAAATCCTTTTGAGGAATGTTATTTGATCGTTTATCTCGATGTATTTTTTGTGAATGACGAAGGTGATGCCGTGGTTACGGATACCCATTTAAATAGATTGCAGGGCGATATGAAAAAAGTGATTTTACAAGACCATACTCGTGGGGGCGAGGCGATAGATACGGATGTTTTGGGAACGACTCCCTTTGAAACTACGGAAGGCCAGCCTTACGCAGGGATAATAATGGAGTTGGGTATAAGATATCGCCATTTAAGGTCCGACCCAACCGCAAAATAGAATTTCCGCCAGAGGCGGATCAGCCTTTGGCTGAAAAAGGAGGGATGAATTATGTCAATGTTAATACGTAAAAGGCAGTTAGCGGTCAAGATTGAGAGTGTTGAAGGCACAGCCGAAACTTTGGCGGCCGCAGACGCAGGGTTGTTGGTTAATTTCACGCCCAAGGCGAATTACGACCCGCAGATGTATCAAAGGAATCCT
>JAHINX010000001.1 GCA_018895765.1 Patescibacteria group bacterium | reverse complement strand
CGCTTAATGTTTATTAATATTTTTATGGAAATTTTTTATAGCGCAATTTTTATTGCAATAATATACATTATAAGTAATTTTTTTAAAAAACGATTGACTAATATATTTATTAATAGCTCTATTGTAAAAAACCGGCTATGAATAATAACAAGGATATTTTTGGCAAAAACAGCTTGGAACATCAGGAATATAAAATAAACAAAAGCGCTGATAATGGCTGGATAGAATCCAGTTTTGGAAAATATTCCTGGATAAAAAATAACGGGGAAAATGAATCAGCTGAATTTTTGGGTATCTCGATTACAAATTTTAAATTAAAAATTGTCGGATTTATTATTTTGTTTTTGAGCCTCATCCTTTTTGGAAGAGTGTTTTATCTTCAGATAATAAAAGGGCAAGAATATGTAGCCATGGCGGAATCAAACCGCATAAGACAAGTCCCAATTATTGCCGAACGAGGGATTATATTTGACCGCAATCAAAAAGCTCTGGTAGGAAACGCGCCAAATTTTTATCTTGCGCTTGTGCCAAATGACCTGCCAAAAGATGGCGCTATCCGTACCGAAGCAATACAAAAAATAGCCGACATAGCCAACGTCCTTCCGCAAGAAATAGAAGAACAGATTAGTACCTTTAAGTCATACAATTATCAATCCATCCCTATAAAAAATAATATTTCTTACGAACAAGCAGCTTATTTTGAAATTCTAAATAATACATATCCTGCCATTCAAGTTAAAACCGGTCTGCAAAGAAAATATGAAACACCAGAAAGTTTGTCGCATATTATTGGCTATCTAAGAAATATAACCAAGGATGACTTGGAAAATAATAGCTCTTATCTTCCAACCGATGATATCGGAAAAAGCGGAGTTGAGACTCAATATGAATCCGTTCTACGCGGAGAATACGGTAAACAACAGATAGAGGTTGATGCTGTTGGCAGAGAAGTTAATATTTTGGCAAAAAAAAATCCTGTCCGCGGAAGCGACATAATTATTTCTATAGATAGTGACTTTCAAAAAAAAGTTGAAGATATTCTGCAAAAACATTTGCGCGCCAACGGTCTTTCGCGCGGTAGCATTATAATAAGCGATGTTTCAAACGGCGAAATTCTATCAATGGTAAGCGCACCTTTTTATGACAATAACATTTTTTCCGGAGAATTGAGCGTTGACACCTATAATAGTCTGGCAAACAATCCAAATAAACCGCTTTTTAACCGAAGTATATCGGGAGAGTATCCTTCCGGTTCTACAATAAAACCGGTTTTTGCAGCAGCTGCTCTGGAAGAAAATATAATAACAGAAAATACTAATTTCTTGAGTTCTGGCGGGATAAAAGTTGGCGATTGGTTTTATCCGGATTGGAAGGCTGGCGGACATGGGGCAACCAATGTGCGTAAAGCATTAGCCGAATCTATAAATACCTTTTTCTATATAATTGGTGGTGGACTTTTAGACAATACTTTACAAAATTTTACATTTGAAGGGCTTGGCGTTGCGAAACTCGCAGAATATGCAAAAAAGTTTGGGCTTTCCAAAAAACTCGGTATTGATTTGCCGAGTGAATCCGATGGTTTTTTTCCAAGTAAAGAGTGGAAAGAAGAAGTAAAACAAGAGGCGTGGTATATCGGTGATACCTACCATCTCGCTATAGGCCAAGGAGACCTACTGGTAACGCCTCTTCAAGTAAATTTCTTCACTCTTGTGTTTGCAAATGAGGGGACTTTATACCAACCCCATATATTAAAGGCGATTATGAAGCAGGACGGTAACGTAATAGTAAATGAGCCAAAAGTTCTAAATAAAAATTTTATTAGTCAAAAAAATATTGATATCGTTAGAAAGGGTTTGCGAGATGGCGTTTTATACGGAAGCTCTAGGTCACTTGGAGATTTAAATGTAGAAGTTGCCGGCAAAACAGGAACTGCGGAATGGGGAACAAATAAAAAGCCTCACGCATGGTTTACCGGCTTCGCGCCTTATGACAATCCAAAAATCGCAATCACCGTCTTAATAGAAGAAGGGGGAGAGGGTTCTGCTATCGCTGTTCCAATCGCAAAAGAAATATTGTGGTGGTACTTTAACGGATAGATTCCCACGGATGATGGCGGATTTTCACGGATTGGATACCACGGATCCGCGAAATCAAATCCGTGGTAATCCTGTTGACATAAGCCACCGGTTCCGATAAAATATAAAGTATACTTAATTAACATAATATGATTTATCTAACCCCGGAAGGGAAACAAAAATTAGAAAAAGAATTGAATGAGCTTATTGCCAGACGCCCAATAATTTCCAAAAGAATACAGGTTGCAAAGGATATGGGCGATCTCAAAGAAAATGCCGATTACCATGATGCAAAAGATGAGCAGGGCATGGTAGAAGCTAGAATAAGAGAAATAGAAGCTATGTTAAATCAGGCGGAGGTAGTAAATAAAACCTCCGGCGAAACAATCACTCTTGGCTCAAAAATAAAAATTATTACAAACGGAAAAGAAAGGGAAATGCAGATTGTCGGAGCGAACGAAGCTAGCCCATTGGAAGGAAAAATATCCAATGAATCACCAATAGGCAGGGCGCTTATGAGACGCAAAGTAGGTGAAAAAATAGAGATAGATATCCCAGCTGGAAAAGTAATCTATGAAATAAAAGAAATAGACTAAAATCACCCGCAAGGGTGATTTTTTTATATTATCAAATATTCCGACAAGCGCTAAAAAAATCCGCTTAAAATAAACAAGTCAATAAAAACAATCAAAATTTGCAATCCAAAACCGATATAAAAAAAACGCATTGAAAGAGGCCAATGAAAAAATAAATGAATCTTGTGAAAAAGAAAACCGATCTTTGTTTTTCTAAACCCATCTTTCCAAAGCGGCGAAGTATCAAAAATATCAGGCAGAAGACCTCCTATAGCGCCAAAAATCATCGGTGGCCAAAAATAGACCGGTATATTAGCGGCAAAATACGAGGCAATAAGCAAAGTGACAGAAATATCGATAAATAGAATTATCCAATCGCGCTTAATTTTAAATTTCTTTTTCTTTTCCTCATAATGCGCTCCCAGCCAGCTTGGACCATAGTCTTTGTTCATATAAAAACTGCCCTGATCAAAATGCGGGAGAGCATCTAAAATATGGTGCGACAACCAGCCGCCAAAAAATCCCAAAATTGGATTTCCGGTTAAAAATCCGATCGTTGCTCCCGTGATTGCATGTGTGGTAAAAAGCATAAGTATTTAGTATCAAGTATTATATATTATGTAATAAAGTATTCCTTCAGAATAAATTTATGATATGATTGCCTCACTACCTACTACATACTACTTGCTACTTTTTTATCGCCCGGCGATAAACGCGCAATGGTTTTGGACCAACAAACGCTTTTCCATTTATAAATATTGTTGGTGTTCCATAAATCCCAGTTTGTTTTGTTTCTTCAAGCATTTCAAAAACCGCATTTTTTGTTTCCTGGCTTTCTGCGCATTTTTTTATTGCCTCAATATCAAGCCCTAAACTTTTAACAACGCTTCCAGCATAATCAGGGTTTGTAATGACGCTTTTTTCTGAGGCAAATATTATATCATTAAATTGCCAAAACCTTTCTTCATCTTCTTGTTGTATACAATATCCATAACCAGTAAGATATTCAGTTTCGCTTTTTACTGGAAAATGAATAAACGTATAATGAACATCATTATTTATTAAACGCTTAACTAAAGGATAAATTTCGCGGGTATAATCACAAGAATAACAACCAATAAAAACAATATTATTTTTTGCGCCAGGGTTTTTATCCACAAATAACGATAAATCCGTATGCTCTAAAGAAAGATCCGATTCTTTTGGTGCTTCCACAAAGCACTCCTCACCTATAGCGCTAATTTGATTATTCTTTCCGCTTGGGTCAAAAACGCAAAAACCAGAAGCGTTTAATCCATTACAACTCCCATAGGCATAATAATTCCAAATACCGTTTCCAACCCAAACAATACTCAAAATACTTAAAATAACAAATATCCATGATAATAATTCGAAATATTTATTAAAAATCCGAGCTAAAAGGGG
>JAHINX010000010.1 GCA_018895765.1 Patescibacteria group bacterium | reverse complement strand
TTTCGCGGAAAGTTACGGTGCAGGAACGAAAAGTAATGCGTCTAAAAACGCACGAGCCGGCTTCTTTTGCCAACTGACGATTAGTTGCGGAAAATATTCCTAAAATTCCGAATAAAATAAATCCTACTAAACAAAACATAAAAAAAAATTAATTATAAATTATTAATGATCAATAAATCATTAATAAATTTTTATTATATTTTTCATCACTTCAACAAATTTTTCTGCTTCTTCAGGAGTGTTATAAAAATAAAATGAAGTGCGGACAGCATCTGCCACTTCATTTGCATTAAACCATGAATGAACACAAAATTGCCCGGAACGAACGGCTACGTTCGCCATATTATCAAGCATAATTGCAACCTCATGAGAAGAAACACCGTTTATATAAAAAGTAAAAATTCCACCTCGTAATAATGAATCAGCCGGTCCAATTATTTTTATTTTTTCTTCATCTTTTAACCCATTGGTCACAATATTGTTCAGCTCTTTTTCGTGCGCTTCAATATTTTTTATTCCAATTTTTTCAATATATTTTACCGCTTCTCCCAAACCCAAAATTCCAGCATAATCCTGCAGTCCGGCCTCTAATTTTTCTGGCAATGGTAAAAGTTCATAATCATCATATTTTGAATTTGCAATTGCACCCCCACCAACCAAAAGGGGATTTAGTTTTTCTAACAATTCGCGTTTACCATACAAAACACCTGTACCTGACGGTCCACACATTTTATGCCCAGAAAAAGCCAAAAAATCCACATCTTTATAATCGTTTCTCCAAACATCTACTACCTCATGGGGAACTGCTTGCGCACCATCTACCAAAACCAAAGCTCCACAATTATGCGCCTCCTCTATAATAGGCGACAAAATAATCTTGGTCCCGTCAAGATTAGAAAAAGATTGAACAGCAACTAATCTTGGTTTTAATTCTTTTATCTTATTAACTATTTCACTCGGATTAATCGCATAATATTTAATGCCTCTTTCCTTTACTAATTTAAGCCATGGGGTCAAATTAGAATTATGCTCTTTATCTGTTCCTAAAACAATATCTCCCTCTTGCCAATTTAATCCCTGCGCAACTATATTAATAGCTTCTGTCGTATTTTTTGTAAAAACAACTTCTTCTTTTTTCGCGCCGATAAATTTGGCAACATTAGCGCGGACATCCTCAATATCGGCTGTCAGCTTTTCCGCAAGGCGATACGCGCTTCTTCCGGCGCAAACAGGATATTCTTCATAATACTTTCGCACTGCATCAATAACGCATTGCGGACGAAGCGTCATACAAGCATTATCAAAATAAACCAGATTCGGCTGGTTTTTAAAAATAGGAAAATCTTGTCTGATATTATGTAGATCCATAATAATTTATTTTTGAACTACCCCCAAATCCATTAATTTTCTATCCACAATCCTTTTTACGGAAAGATATGACCCGGCTCCGCTTACTTTTTCTCCATTTATAACATAGGTCGGGGTAGAATTAACATTATTTACTCTGGCCTCATTAATTTCGGATAAAATTTGATCTTCATATTTATTACTATCCAAACAGCTATCAAATTGCGCGCCATCAAGCCCCAATTCTCTGGCTATTCGCTTTAGCGATTTACTATCATACGCACTTGCCCCTTCGGTTCCCTGCGCTTCAAAAATCTTTGTATGAAACTCATAAAATTTTCCCTGCTCTTCCGCGCAAAGCGCGGCATTTGACGCTAAACGCGAAACTTCTCCCATAAAAGCAAAGTTTTTATATATTACCTTCACCTCTCCATTGCCAACATAATCCTCAATCAAAAAGGGAATGATGGATGCTTCGCTCAATTTGCAGGCAGTGCATTGATAATCAAAATATTCCACAATTTCAACCGGCGCGCTATCGTCGCCAATTTGTGGGTTTTTTATTGTCGCTTGCGGTTCGCCTTCAGCGCATCCCGCGCCAAAAAGGACAAAAATCAGCAATAAAAATAAAATTTTCTTCATATTCATTATTTGAGTGCTGCGTTAGCATACGGCTCCATATCAGTATAGTTATATGCTCCGCTGAAGTTCATAGTATTAACAAAAAAGCTCGGTGTTCCTTGAAAACCCAACTGCATAGCCGTATTCATATCTTCTGCTAATTTGCTATCATATTTTCCGCCATCTAAACAGCTTTTCATAGTATTATAATCCACAACCGATTTTAACAAATCTGCGATTTGTGTAGCTTTTGCGCTGTCATCCAGCGTTGTATCGTTCATAATTGCATATCCCGCGCCAGACATTAACAAATCATTCGCTTGCAAAAATTTTCCTTTTTCATTGGCGCAATAAAGGGCCTTTGCTCCCACCTCTCCATTATTATGGCCATTAGCATAGAGCCAGACAAAAGACGCTTTTCCTTGCTCAACCAGCTTCTTCATTTCTGTTACCGGAGCCAGATAGCTCCCACCATCAGAAACGAGCACAAATCTTTCACCAGCCTGCTGGTTTAAAGAAGGATTCTGCCCTGAAGCAATACTGCAATAGGGACAGCTTGGATCAGAAATTTCTACAAAGACAAGTTTGGAGTTTTTATTTCCAATAGTTATATTATTTCCGTCAAAAAGTCCCCGTATTGTATCCATTGTTATAGTTGGTCCAGCTTGCTCATTATCACCCGTGGCAACAACCTCAGTTGGCGTGACTTCTTCATTTGCTTTTACATAATCCTTGGTCTGAAAAAACCTTCCTCCATACCCCAGTGTTAATCCCACAATTAAAGCGCTTACCACAAAAAGCGTGGTTTTATTAATTTTTATTGTTAGTTCTTCCATAAGTTAAAAACTCAAAAATCAAAATCCAAAAATTAAAACCAAATAGCGTGTTTTAACCCCGAATTTTGAGAGTTTAAAATAAATCTTTTATAGAAACTATATTATCACATTTCTTTGTTTGACACAAGCCCAAACAGAGCGTAAAATACTAGTATACTTAATCTAAAAAAAATATGATACAAGACAAATCAACAGACGAGGCGGTAGCGCGCCTTCTAAAATTAAAGAATTTTGAAAAGGCCGGGGTAGAGCCATACCCTACAAAATCCACAAAAACCACAGATATCAAAGATGTTGTGAAAAATTTTAAAACACTTGAAAAACAAAATAAAAAAATCCAGCTTGTTGGACGAATCCGCACTCTCCGCGTTCATGGCGGATTAGCATTTATTACAATAGAAGATGAGTCCGACCAAATCCAGGTCGCACTTCAGAAGAAAAATCTAAAAGAATATAAGCTTTTTACAGACAATCTTGATATGGGCGACTTTATAGAGATAAAGGGCCCGCTTTTCTTAACCCACAAAGGCGAGAAAACATTAAACGCAATGAGTATCCGCCTCCTCTCCAAAGCGCTTTTGCCTTTACCAGAAAAATGGCACGGACTCTCTGACATTGAAACAAGATTTCGCCAGCGATATCTGGATATGCTATCAAACCCGTCTGTCCGCCATACATTCCAAACTCGCAGTACAATTATAAAATCAATCCGCCAGTTCTTAGATGATAAGGGATTTTTGGAAGTTGATACGCCAATTTTGCAACCACTTGCAGGCGGAGCAACTGCAAAACCATTCAAAACACATCATAATGCATTAAATACTGATTTATTTTTGCGTATTGCGCCAGAACTATATTTAAAACGGCTATTAGTTGGCGGTTTTGAAAAAGTATATGAGATCTCTCGCTGTTTTAGAAATGAAGGAATTGACCACTCCCATAATCCAGAATTTACGCAAGTAGAATTCTACTGGGCATATTCCGAATATGAAGCTCTGATGAAAATGACAGAAAACTTTTTGGAATATATTGGCAAACAAATTAAAAAGGATCTCAAATTTGAATTTGATAAGAAAAAATTCTCCCTCAAAGCACCATACAAACGAATAACTTTTCGCGACGCAATTTTGAAAACCGCAAAAATAGATATAGATAAAGTTCGCGATAGGGACAAATTAGCCACGCTTGCCAAAAAAGCAGGCGTAAAAGTAGAAAAATCAGACGGATATGGCAAAATTTTGGACGAAATATTTAAAAAGCATTTTCGAGAAAAAGTTGTTGAACCAACTTTTGTTTACGATTATCCGATAGAACTATCACCTTTAGCAAAGAAAAAACCAGGCTCCGACACAACAGTTGAGCGCTTTCAGCTTCTTGTTGCTGGCACAGAGCTTTGTAACGCATTCTCCGAACTAAATGACCCATTAGACCAAGAAGCGCGCTTTAAGGATCAAGAAAAGGCCCGCAAAGCAGGGGATGAAGAGGCACAACAGATGGACAAGGACTATGTAACAGCCCTAAAACACGGCATGCCCCCAGCATCTGGCTTTGGAATGGGTATAGATCGTCTAACAATGCTCCTCACAAACAATCACAGCGTTAAAGAAGTAATAATGTTTCCAACCTTACGGCCGGAAAAAGAGTAGTAAGTAGTGTGGCGAATTTTGGGTTCCTGACCTCCTAAAGTTCTTCGCATTTTTGCATTTGAGGTCGGGAACCCAAAATAAATAGAAAATGGGAAATAAAAATATGCAACTCCTTATCGCAACGAAAAATCCTGCAAAACAAAACGATTACAAACAAATTCTGCAAAGCTTTGACATAGATGCAATTTCTTTAAAAGATTTAGGTGACCCGGATGATGTAGAAGAAACCGGCAAAACATTATACGAGAATGCTTGTTTAAAAGCAGAGTATTTTGCCAAAAAACACGGACTTCCAACAATTGCCGATGATAGCGGGTTTGAAATAGACGCGCTTAACGGCGAACCGGGTATTTATGCCCGTCGTTGGCCAGGATACGAAGCAACCGACGAAGAACTTATAGGAATGGTAAAAACAAAACTCGCAGACATCCCGCTCCCAAAACGCACGGCAAAATTTACCAATATGACCGTCTTGGCGGATAAAACCGGAAAAATAATCGCAAGCGGAACCGGATATATAACCGGATTTATTCCGCTACAGCCGTCAGACAAAAGATGGCCCGGCTTTCCATACCGCTCCTGCCTCTTTGTCCCGCAATTCAATAAATTCTGGGGCGAACTTTTAACGGAAGAATACAAACAGATAAATTTCCGCTACACAGCGGTTAAAAAAATGCTGGGGGAAATAAAAGAATTATTATGAGCAAAAACGGCTCTGAAAAAATATTAAAATCAATTGCCGAAATGAAAGCCGGCGTCTTTATTGACGATTCAAACCTATATCACGCCTGCAAAAAGAACGGTTGGCGAGTTGATTTGCTAAAACTCAAAAAACTATTAGAAGGGCTTTGTAATTTACAATTTATAAATTACTATGTGGGCATACCGGAAAAAAATGATTCCGCATATAAAGGCACTGAAAAATTCTTAAATAAAATTAAAAAATCTATAACTATAAAAGCTAAAAAATTAAAATATATCCCCGCAAGAAAAAGCATTATTAAAAAAGCTGATGTGGATGTGGAAATTACATTGGATGTAGTTCGGAATGTAGATGATTTGGAATTGATTATTATTATAAGCGGGGATAGCGATTTTCATGAGTTAAAAAATTATACAATAAAAGATAAGGGGAAAAATATTATTTTTATAGCTTTCAGAAAAAATATGGCATGGGAATTAAGAAATTGCTGGCACTTATTTATAGATGACTATCAGGATAATCTTAAATGCGCCTAAAATAAAACAAGCCCCAGGTTTAACCCCGGGGTTGCGTTGCTATTATTATAATAACATAAAAGAATAATTTTGTCAATATCCGCCATTTTAAGCGAAAAACCAAATTATTTTTTGCAAAATAAAGGATATTGTGGATAAATATATGCTTGATATAAAATTCATTCGTGAAAATAAACAAAAAGTCGCAAAGGCCCTAAAAGACAGAGGGAAACGTGCTGACTTAGAAAAACTTTTAAAAACTGACGAAGAGCGTCGTTCTCTTATCGGAAAAATTGATGAAAAACGCGCTGAGCAAAAAAAACTTTCTTTTTCTCCCCCTGCAAAAGGCGCCACGTCTTCTTCCCCCCATTTCCAAGGGGGGGCTAGGGGGGGTTCTGAAAAAGCCAAAAAACTCAAAGAAGAAATAAAAAAAATGGAAGAACTCCTCAAGGCAACTGAAGCGCCTATAAAAATGATGCTTTCTGCCATTCCAAACATTCCACAAGACGACGTTCCTGTTGGCGTGGACGAATCCGCAAATAAACAGGTCCGCAAAGTGGGCGCAGTGCCAAAAATAAAAAATCCCAAAGACCACGAAGAATTGGGCAAAACCCTTGATATTATTGACACCGAACGCGCCACAAAAATCTCCGGCTCGCGATTCTGTTATTTGAAAGGCGCGGCCGCCAGCTTGCAATTCGCCCTCATCCAATATACGCACGACCTTTTGGTAAAGCGCGAAAAATTTATTCCCATTATTCCGCCGGTTATTGTAAAACGGGAAACAGCCGAGGCCTCGGGCCATCCGGAAGCAGTAGGGGATGAGGCATATCATTTGGACCAAGATGATATGTTTTTAGTCGGCACTTCAGAACAATCCATTTTGCCGATGTATAAAGACGAAATTTTGGAAGAATCACGCCTGCCTTTGCGATATTTGGGATATTCAACTTGCTTTCGCAGAGAAGCGGGAAGTTATGGAAAAGATGTGAAAGGCATTTTGCGCCAGCATCAGTTTGATAAGTTGGAAATGTTTGTCTTTTGCAAACCAGAAAATTCAAAAAAGGAACACGACAACCTGCTTCGTTTAGAAGAAGAGTTAATGAAAGGATTGGGGCTTCCATATCGCGTGATGCTTTTATCAACAGGGGATATGGGCTTTCCATCAACAAAAACGTTTGATATAGAAACTTGGATTCCGTCACAAGGCAAATACCGCGAAACACACTCTTGCTCAAACTGCACCGACTATCAAACCCGCAATTTAAATATCCGTTATAAAAACAAAGAAGGCAAGAACGAATTTCTTCACGCCCTAAATGGCACTGCTTTTGCAATTGGTCGTATCCTCGTCGCAATATTAGAAAATAACCAACAACCAGACGGCTCGATTCTCGTTCCACAAGCTTTACAGAAATATACAGGGTTTAAGGTGATAAAGAAATAGTTTCAAGTATCGGGGATTAAGTATAAAATTCCGCGCCTCTCAGCGCGGTTTTTTTCCAAAATTTAATAATTTTTGCTATAATACTATAATATATTTATATGAAAAAATTTGCTACAGGACTTAGACCTGTTGATTACTATAAATCTGGAATTATTTTATTAATTTTGGGATTACTCGCAGTTATTACAAAAATAATTTCCTATCTTACTGATTGGTTTTTTATTCCCAACACAGCACTTTATTTCGGCATAGCACTTTCTATAATAAGTTTATACCTTATTTTTGTAGTCCCAAAACAATACGAATAAAGCAGAATACAAGCTCTACCCGTCAAATCAACGGGTCTTTTTTTATCCTTCTTATTAGTAATCCCTACCTAATAGGTAGGGATTACTTTTTTAAAAAAAACAGTAGTAAGAAGTAACAAAAAAAATCGGCTTTATGGCCGATTTGAAAATTTTGGTTTGATATTTTTTCCATTCTTGTCATACAGCCCAAAGTGCAGATGGGGATAGGTAGAATATCCGGTCATTCCGCTTTTGGCAATTACTTGGCCCTGTTTTACTTTTTGTCCTGTCCTCACGCGCGCCGAACGCCAGGCAATGTGAACATAGTGGGAGTTGTCGCCATTTTCATGCTCAATCCTGATAAAATTGCATCTCATTGCGTATTTAGGGTCTTCATAATTTTTGCTAAATCTTGTCTCCACTGATTTTACTACACCATCAGCTATCGCCAAAATAGGCGTGCCCTGAGGCATCCTGAAATCAACACAATTTTCCATCCTTTTGCTGGTTTTATGAAAAGGAGCGTTTTCTCTCCTTATGTTTTTGGCCGGCTTAAACGGCAAAATATATCCATCCATAATTCCTCCTTGTTTCTTTTCTAAAATTTTACCATAATCTTGACAAATAGACAAAAATGTGCTATACTCTTTCTAAGCTCAAAAAAAGGAGATTACAATGGAAAAGCCGGATAAGGGATTCTATTCCGTGACGAGGAAGTCAACCGGGAAACTCGAAATGGTGGAGGTACAAGGATACCGATACCAATTCGAGGGAAACTGGTACCATCTGAGCGACGCCGAAATAATCTGCGAGCTCCGCCCGCCCCAAAAGAGACGCAAAAAGTAGGTGTCTCGCCCCGCGCTCCGACAAACATATCGGAGCGCTTTTTTTATGAAAAAACCCAAGCTTTGCACTTGAAGATTTCTTCTAATGGGACCGTGGTGGCTTTTGCCACTATGACGTTATTTTGTCAATTTATACGTTTGACACAAGAATAAAATAGTGCTATGGTCTATTTATGCAAGGAGGAATTCAATGAGACGATCTATGTTCTTTCTTTATTGTTTTATCGCTTGCCTAAATTTTGCCTGTGGCGGTGAAGAAACGCAAGAAACCCCTGATGCCGGCTTGCACCTGCCAAATTGCGATTTAAATGAAACAAAAATTTGCGTTATCGCAAAAGAAACCTTGCTCCTTGTAACCGGAAAAGCATATGCCGTAAGACCTTATGGCTCTGTACGAGTTTACGATTTATACGAAAATGCCGACTCGGAAAAAGCAAAGGGCGACGGAAGCTTTGCTTTTGTCACAGAAAAAATCAATCCTCTAAAGGTTGGTGTGGTTAAAATAATGGCGACTGACTCTTTTTGTCTTCCTACTATCAAAGAATTTCTCATTATGCCGAGCCAGGAAGCCTGCGACTATTATCATCAAAACGAAGAATAAAATTAACCGCGGAAAAATAATCCGCGGTTTTAAAATGGCTTCCAAAAAAGTCAGATTTATGTTAATATATATAGTATATGAAAACCTGGATTGAAATCTCAAAAAATAATATCCTGCATAATATAAGATCCCTGAAATCGCTTGCGCCAACGTCCAAATTTATGGCGGTTTTGAAGTCCAACGCATATGGCCACGGGCTAGAGGAGATGAACACTATTTGTGTCCAAAGCGGATTGGTTGATTGGTATGGCGTTGATTCTTTTGACGAAGCAATATTTTTGCGTAAAAATAAAAATAAAACACCAATTTTAGTTTTGGGCTATGTCCCCTTTGAGCAAATAGGGGAGTGCATCAAAAATAATATCAGTATTGTCGCATATAACGAAGAACTCTTAAAATATATAGAAAAAAACGCGACTAGTTATAAAAATAAAAAATTGAAAATTCATATCAAGGTGGAAACCGGAACGTCTAGACAAGGGATAGCAAACGATGAACTCGTCAAATTCGTAAAAAAAGCCAGTAAAAATCCAAATATTTTTATAGAAGGAATGTATACTCATTACGCAAATATTGAAGACACGACAGACCCGGCTTATGCAATGGAACAGCTGAAAAAATTTCATAAAAACATAAAAATGTTGGACGATTATTTTGATGGGATTGCCGCGTCGTCCCCGATAGCAATCGGGACTCCTCGCAATGACGCTAAAAAGTGGAGTGATGGGATTGTAAAGCACTCTGCCTGTAGCGCGGCAATAATAAACTATCCGGAAACGCATTTTGATATGATACGCGCCGGCATATCACTTTATGGACACTGGTCTTCCAATGAAGCGATGATTGTGGCAAAACAAAACAGTGTAGATCTAACCTTAAAGCCGGCACTAACATGGAAAGCCCGGATTGTGCAGATAAAAGAATTGCCCGCAAAGACACCCGTGAGCTACGGCCTCACAGAACGCGTTAAATACGATTCCCGCGTCGCAATTATCCCTATTGGCTACTGGGACGGCTATGACCGCGGACTTTCCGGTATTGGTGAAGTATTGGTCTCCGGAGAACGTGCTAAAGTATTAGGCAGAATATGCATGAATATGATGATTATAGATATTACCAACATCCCAAAAGTAAAATTATTTGATGAAGTGATACTATTGGGTGGCGAAATAACCGCCGAAGAATTGGCAAAAAAACTCGGGACTATAAATTATGAAGTTATAGCAAGAATAAACCCGCTAATTAAAAGAATCATAATTTAAAAAAATATTTAAATTTTGACTTTTGAATTTTGACTTTTGATTTCTTATGTCCGGCATTCATCATCCCCGTAAAATACAAAATCCTTATTTCCGCAGAAAAAAACAGCCCAAAACGAGCCGTTTTTATTACAGCTTGACTATGCTGGCGCTCTCTATATGCGCCTGGATTTATTTTTTATTTATGTCCCAGGCATTTAGAATAACAGAATGGGGAATAAAAGGCATTGAAAACTACGATAAAACGCAAATAACTTCTTCCATACAAAGTTTTTTTGAACAAAAAAAGTTAGGCATATTCAGCTTTTCAAATATCTTTACTTTTAACGGCAGAGCCCTGCAAAAAAATCTTTCTTCAAACTTTATTTTTGATAATATTTCCGTAGAAAAATATTATCCACACAAAATAATAATAAGCTTTCAAGAAAAAGAACAAAAGCTTGCAGTATACAATAAAGATAAAGTATATATCCTTTCGGCAGACAGGACTGTACTAAGCGTAGAGAAGGGAATAGATAGCTGGTTTATAGCAAACGAAGATAGCGAAGCGGACTTTGCCACCAGCACAACAGATAACGCAAGTATTAATAAAGAAAAAATATCCGCTGACGCAAAAGAGAAAAGTCTTCCATCCTATCCTATATTTTGCGACGCTTATTATAGTAAGAGCCCAGGAGTGGGCGATAAGTACCCGGCTGATAAAAGAATTGGAATCATTATACAATTTATAGACGCCATGCAGAGCCGGATGCCGATTAAAGCGGAAATGGTTTTAATTTTTAAAAATAAATCCGCAGTAAAAATTGTTATCTATACAGACAATGGCTGGCAGATATATCTAAATGACGAAGAGGATGGCGAAAGGCAGTTCTACAAGCTATACCTAGCCTTTAATAATAAAATAAAGGACGTAAACAAGCCCTTGGAATATATTGACCTTAGGTTTGGAGATAATGTATATATAAAGTAAGTATTATGTATCACGTATTATGTATTATGCAAAAACTAGCCGGCCAAATGAGGCGATAGAAAGACGGACACATATTTTATCCAATCATCTACGACCCCTAAGACCTGGGGTTTTATTTTGTTTATTCTGTAGCGTCGCAAAAGGTATATTCTACGACGCTATATTAAAGATTAAAAAATGAGCAAGTAACTTGCCCCTTCCTGTCTTTCTTGCCACGTGTTTCTTTGTTTTGTCTTTACTATAAAAAACACTATATGTGCTTTTTTATAAAATAGTATCGTACCCGGCTAACAGGCGAGTTGGACAGATGGAGACAATAGTATCTCTCATTATCCTCTGCCCTATTGCAATGTTAGAATTACTTAGCGTCGCAAAATAATATATCGCGCGTTCGCCTTTCTATAGTATTATATTTTTTTTCTTTGGCGTCCCCTGCCCTTTTTAATATTTTACAAGTTAACTAAATAATCAAGCGGGTTTACCGGTATACCATTTAAACGAATTTCAAAATGCAGATGAGGCCCTGTTGTAAACATCCCCGCTCCCCGTGTGCCCGGTGTTCCTCCGCTCTTGCCGATAATATCGCCCCGCGAAACATATGTATCAGGTTCTACATAAACTTGAGACAAATGGATATAAACTGTTGACAGACCACCTGCATGCACCAAAACGACGTAGTTATATACTCTAGAACTATTCTGATTGCGTACCTTTAGAACATATCCTGGCGCTGGCGCCGCCACCTGCGTGCCTTGAGCGGCACGAATATCTATACCCGGGTGTTCGTAAAGATAACGAAATGGATAATCCGGGTCATGAAAATATGCTGTAATTTTATTTTTTGCAGTAGGCCATGTAAATACTACTGTTCCGCCATATGGAAACAAATCATTAGCCTCCAATTTTTCGCGAATGTTTTTTTCCATCCGACTTATCTCTGCATCAAGGTCACGCTGTTCTTTTTGCGCATCCATTAGTAATGCCTGAAACTTTGACTCTGACGCAAACGTCTGACCGATAAGAAACGTTTTGGCGGTTTTTTGCGCCTCTAGCCTGCTTTTCGTATCCTCTAAATCACTCTTCAACTGCAAAGCGTCATCTTTTTTTTGCTTCAGTTCTTTTTGCTTGTCTTCCAAGCGCGACTGAAGGTCTTTCAAATTTTTTAGCGAAGTACTTAGATTGGTCTGCAGATCTTCAAAGTACTTAACCTCGCTGAAAAAAAGAGAAAACGAAGGATGGATTAAAATTATTTCCAACGAAGACTTGCTGGAAAGCCGATTTATTTCACGCAAATAATGCGCAACTATATCTTTTTGCAGATTGCTTTTTTTCTGCGTATTATCTATTTCATTATTTATGCCAAGCATTTCAAGCTCTGTCTTATCTATTCTTAGTTCTTCTTCCTGGATTTCCAATTCAGCCTTCTTTATATAATTTTCAGTAAGGTCTATTTGGTTTTTTAGTGTCACAGAGCTTTTCCGCGCTGTATCTATCTGACTTTTATAATAATCAAGATTTTTTTCCAGCGCATCAAGCTTATCTTTTTTATCGTTTATCTCATCACTCAGACTTACAAGCTCGTCTTTATCTGAGGCAAATACAAAATTCGGCAATATTAAAACACCTGCCAACAATATAACAATATAACAATAAAACAATTTTTTGAGCTTCTTTCTCATAATTTTTTAATTGCGTCTTTTATTCTTTGTAGTGCTTCGGCTTTTCCCAATGCCCAAGCCAGCTCAAATGGCGATGGAGAGGCCTTTTGTCCGGATAAGGCGGTTCTCATTGGCCAAAGCGCGTCTCCTGTGTTGATATTCTCTTTCTTCAACCACCTCTGCGTTTCTTTCTCCAGCTTCTCCTCCTCAAACTTTCCTTTTGGCAAAGTTTCTAAAAACTTTAATAATGTTGTGAGAATTGTTTTAGTTTCTTTTTTGTCGGACTTTTTCCAAATCAATAGTTCCGCCACATAATCCGGTTTTTTAAAGAAAAATTCCACGCCTTCGGTTATTTCTTGCAGAGTTTTTATTCTCCCCTGCTCTATTTTTATAATTTTTTCAATTAATTTTTTATCTGTCTTTTTGGTTACAAGCCCCGCATCTTTCAAATATGGGACACAAAGCTCTGTTAATTCTTTTATTGGTTTTGCTTTTATATATTCGCCGTTCATCCAATCCAACTTCTCCTTATTGAGCACAGCACCACTTTTATTTATTGATTTTAAATCAAAATAACGGATAAACTCTTTTAAAGTATAAATTTCCTGGTCGCCCTTCGGGTTCCAGCCCAAAAGAGCAACAAAATTTATAAGCGCTTCGGGCAAATATCCCTTTTTCAAGTAGTCCTCTACTGCCACATCGCCTTGCCGTTTTGAAAGTTTGCTTTTATCCGGATTTAATAATAATGGTAGATGGGCAAATTTTGGCAAAGGCCATCCAAGCGCTTCATACAATAATATATGCTTTGGCGTAGAAGGAAGCCACTCCTCTCCCCTGATTACGTGAGTTACTCCCATTAAATGGTCATCTACTACATTTGCTAAATGATATGTTGGAAATCCGTCTGATTTCAACAAAACCTGATGGTCTATGAATTCATTTTTTATTGATATTTTTCCATAAACTTCGTCTTCAAACTCCGTGCTTCCGTTTTCCGGAATCTTTAGGCGGATAACATATTTTTCGCCATTTTTTATTCTTTTTTCCGCATCTTCCTTTGTATTTTTTATGCAATGGCCACCATATTTTGTTGGCAATTTTTCCGCTTGCTGTTTCTTTTTTTCTTCTTCCAGCTTTTCCGCAGAACAAAAACAATAATAGGCTGTACCTTTTTCTATCAGACGTTCTACATAATGCTTATAAATCGGCAGACGCTCTGACTGGATATACGACCCATTATTACCCTTTTCTTTGATTTTTGACTTTTGACTTTTGACTTTTAATTTTTGATTTAGTATTGGTCCTTCATCGTAATTTAATTCGCAGGAATGCAAAGTATTTATAATATTTTCCACTCCGCCTTCTACTTTCCGCTTTGAATCCGTATCCTCAATGCGCAAAATAAAACTTCCCTTATTTTTTTTAGCGAAAAGATAATTATACAGGGCGGTGCGGAGTCCGCCAATATGCAAAAAACCCGTTGGCGACGGCGCAAATCTAACTTTTATTTTTGGACCAAATATCGACATATTATTTTTTTATTAAACAAGTGATCGGAAAAATTATAACTGCATTAAAAATTCTTTTTATACGCCGTGGCTCACAGAATAATCTATACAGCCATTCCAGCCCCAACCGCCTCATCCATTTTGGCGCGCGCGGGATGCGTCCGGAATAAAAATCAAACGATCCACCAACACCGACAGCAATTTTAACGCTTGCAAGCTTTGGTAAGTTTTCAAAAATCCATTTTTCTTGCCTTCCCTGTCCCAGCGCTACAAATAAAATATCCGGCTTTACTGCGTTTATATGCTCTATAATTACGCGGTTGTCCCAATTTTCAAATTTCCCGCCGGACTCTGCACCAAGAATATTTAATTTCGGCAAAATCTTTTTTAGATTTTCTCCCGCTTTTCTCGCTATTCCCTGCTCTGCTCCCAATAAATATATTCCAAGACCCATCTCTTCTGCCATCTTTGCCAAATGCCCCATTAAATCTGTTCCTGTCAAACGATGTTTTAAATTCTTTTTTTGTATTTTTGCGCCAAGCCTAAGGCCTGCTCCGTCCGGAATATTTATATCGGCACTATTTAATATATTTTTAAAATTTTCATCTTTGTTTGCCAAAAGGAGTATTTCTGGATTTGGTGTTGAAATAAAAAGCTTCTTGCCTCCAGCTATCGCGCTTTTGCACTTTTCCAAAACCTCCTTTTCTCCAAAATCATCAATCCTAACGCCTAAAATATGCATATCTTGTAAATTAAAATCTCAGTGGAAACTTTTTTATTATTTTATAAACCAGACCTTCGGCAGTTAGTTCGCTCTCCACGAGATCGAAGCTATCCACCACCCAGTTTGCATCAATTTCAGCTTCTTTTTGTATTCTGGCAAAATTTACTTTTCCAAATTTTATTCTTGCTAAAGTGATATGCGCTTCCCATGGACGCGTATCAGTTTCAATACCGATTTTCTGCAGATCGTCTCCCAGCGTAGCGCGGATTTTTTTTATTTCCTCTCCCCTACCCTCTGCGCCCAAAACAATAATGCGCGGAAATTTTTCATTTGGAAAAGCGGTTATCTTTTTTGTTGCTATTTCAAAGCCGGTATATTTTTTTGCCACATTCTCCATCAATAAACTCACCTTATCTATCTTTTGCTCTGTCTGACTACCTAAGAAATAAAGGGTTATATGCCGGCTCCCCTCTTTTACAAATTTTATTCCTTCTTTTGGCAATCTTTTAGCTAATTTAAGGCAATAAATACTGATTTTTTTATCAATTTCTTTTGGTAAATTTATAGCTAAAAATACCCGCCTTTTCATATGTAAATAATACCATACAAAAACCGACTTGACAAAAACACAAATATATGATTTAATAAAGCAAGATAAAGGCAAGGAGGCAAAAATGGTACTACTACAATTTGTGGGCTTGATCTTGCTAGTAGCTGCGTGTTTTGGCTTACTTCTAAGCAGCCACTGGGGTATTTATCTCGTTAATGCACTCATATGCGCAGGTCTCGCAATACTATATGGCTGGGGTCTTGAACTAACAAAAATTAATCATATCTTTGCAGGCGCTTTTTCCGTAGCTGCTTGCGTGCATCTCATTAAGAGCATCATGCAACTGGTAAAACAAAAAACTGTAAATAGATAGCCCATGCCTTCCCCGCACCCATCCCCGGTGCGGATTTTTTTACTATTGCCCTCCCCGACCCCGAATAGCCTCTTAAAATTAAAAAAGACGCAGGGCGTACGTCTTTGAATTTATAATTATTCTTCATCTTTTCATCATAAAGTCCATAACAAGCATATCTACTTCTCGCTCGGCGGATGCCACAGTTTCTCTGTATTCATCTTCTGATACGGCTTTTTGCAACATTAACGCCTCTGCATAACGCCCTTTTTGAATCAATGCCGCTACTTTCGCAGTAATATCATTGCGCCTGCAAACAAGACCGTCGATAACGTCATAATACCCCAATTCACAAGGAGAAGTATCGCGAGACATTCTTCCTCCTTCCAATGAACCGATTTTATTTTAGCACAACCCCTACAAAAAATCCAGCACGTAAAGTGCTGGGATGATGCAAAAAACCTATTTTCCAAACAATCTTGCAAAAAATCCTTTCTTTTTGGGTTTATTTGCCCGACCTAGCACTATCCTCGGTGTCCAATCCTCAACTAACTCCGGCTCCTGGTCTCCGTCCGGCTTTTCCAAAAACAGTTCTCTCTGCAAATAACTCCTATTATACACGCAATCACAAGAGCTTATCGGCCTATCAAAATCCCATGTGCGAACATCAAATAAATAAACGTGCGGATAAGAAGATGGCCCATACCCCCAAATCATCACGCCATCAAAACCAATCCTTTCACCGACGCTACCGCCAGGACTATCATCAGAAAGATTGTTGCCAAATGGCCCCCTAATGTCTACAATTTGCGCTTTCAAGAATCCTTTTGGCTCTTTCTTACCTTGCCACCAATGGCACATTCTCTTATCGTGATTTACTAAATCAATATACACCATATCGCCGACTTTTAATTTCAGCTCTTCTACGCCTCTTGCTTCGCATTGCAAAGCATGGTCAACATTCTCATAGGCGCTATCGCAAATTTCACAAACATATCTTTGAAAAACCCGCATCTCCTCCTCCTTTTTTTTAGGGTGCTTATTTTATGTTAACATAGGACGCTAAAAAATAAAATACCCCGCCAAAAAGCTTGGCCGGGCGTTTGACAAAAAAACCTTAATTTGATAATTTATGACAAGGAGGTGTTAGCCATGGAGGAACAGAGAATCTTTGTTTTGGTATTCAAATTCGGGCTTTCCGCCAAAAACCTAAAACTACTTCCGCCTTTTCCGGCTCGTTCTTGTCGTGTTGCTTGCTCAGCAAAAAGCATAAGGGAAGCGTTGGAAAAATTAGAGCTTACTATTGTTGACTATGAGGGCGAAACGTTTGTCGGCGACAAAGACGAATTCCTTAATAGTGGCGATTTGCGGTCGGGCGATTTGAGAGTGGATGTATCAGAAAATCCTCCAAAGTGGTATTATGCAAACGGTTTTCACAAAGAGGGCGACTTTAAAGACAGAGATTGGGCCTGGAAAGATATGTGGGTATACCATAATCACGTTGCCTATGGAGACGGCCACGGCTATGATGGCAATTGGTTTTTAGAAGAAGTTCAAACAGAATTCAAACAAAATAACTGATTTTTCTATTCCGATTCATCCCGATATCACAAAGGTATCGGGATTTTTTTATAAACGCTAGCCCATCGCCGATTCAATCATCTCCCTGACAAAATCCTCAAATTTTATTCCCGCGACTTTTAATTCTTGCGGATAGA
>JAHINX010000009.1 GCA_018895765.1 Patescibacteria group bacterium | reverse complement strand
GTATTCAACAGGGTCTTCAACCGTAGCAATGTTTACTTCTGGCTTATTTAGAAGATACATTATAGAATAGAGAGTTGTTGTTTTTCCTGAACCGGTTGGTCCGGTGACAAGTATAATGCCATGCGGGCGCTTGATATTTCTTTGCACAATTCCAAGAGGCCTTTTTAAAAGTCCCAAATCTTCCAATGAGAGCGGTTTTGCGCTTTCATTTAAAAGGCGCATTACTATTTTTTCTCCATCAAATATCGGCATAATGGATACGCGGAAAGAGATTTTATATTCTTTCGTTTCTATTTTAAAACGCCCATCTTGTGGAAGCCGATGCTCATCCAATTTTAAATTAGAGAGAATTTTTATTCTTGCAATAACGCCTGGATGAACGTTTTTTGGCAAGGTCATTACTTTTCTCAAAATACCATCGACTCTATATCTGATGATAAGCTCTTTTTCAATCGGCTCAATATGGATATCTGATGCGCCTTCAAAAATTGCATGTTCCAATAAGC
Source organism: Patescibacteria group bacterium (assembly GCA_018895765.1). Lineage (GTDB taxonomy): Bacteria > Patescibacteriota > Patescibacteriia. The sequence continues at coordinate 8,334 of JAHINX010000009.1, read as the reverse complement.
TGTCAACAATACGGACAATAGGTAAATTTTCTGCCAATTCCTGCAAGTCTTTTTTATCTTCTATTTTTTTCGGTTTTGTTGCGATATCATGGAACTCCGCTTTTAAGGAAAGGCGGTATTGTTTTAGGCATTCATTAATTTCAGTGGGAAGCGCAATTGATAGCTCTGGCGTGAGCCCTGTTTTTTTTGCTATAAATTCTATCGTTTGGATATCGTCGGGATTTGTAATAGCAAGCTTTAGCGTATTTTCCTGTTTATCAAAAGCGACTATTTTATGAGTATAGGCAATCACTTCAGGCACCAAAAACAAAATGTCTTTCCTAAGGACCAAGTCTTTTAGTTTTATAAAAGGCAGTTTGAAATAATTTGCTATGGCGGAATATAGCGCTTCTTCTGTCAAGATTTTATGCTTGATAATATACTCTTCCAAAGACACACGCTCTTTACGGGCGGCTTTTAAATAAAGTTCGATGTTTTGTTTAGTGATTATTTTTTTGCGAAGCAATAGCTCCCTAAGGCGGGAAGTGTAGAGCATAGAATTACTAATTATTAATTACAAATTACTAATTACATTCTTTTCGATTATGAGGTATGTATTATTTTTATTACATTACTATTATACCACCTTCATTGCAAAATATGAAAAAATATGTTATTATAATAGAGTAATTATTTTGATTATGCTCACAAAGAGAGAAGGTAAAATCAACAATCTTTTTTTTAACCCGAGGAGCTGGCACGACAAATTCTTAGTTTGTAATTTTTTTATTTCTTTTACTTTAGTGCTGGCTATCTGGGGGGCTGTTATCTGGGCGCTTTTTTCAATAAAAGAAACAGTCTTTCTTTCCCTCCATTATTCAATTTATCTGGGAGTTGACTGGCTCGGCGGACCTGAGAATTTCTTTGTTTTTACCAGTATCGCCACAGTGGTTTTTTTATTAAATTTTATTTTATCCAACATATTTTATTTTAAAAATAAATTGTTATCTTATTTTTTGAGTGCTTCGGCTACGATATTTTTGCTTGCCCTTTTTGCATCTGTAATAATTGTTATTTACATTAACTGGAGCGCACCATCGGTATAATAACACCTGACCCCTGACCCCTAACCCCTAACCCCTGACCCCTAACTTATAATTTATGGATTTATTGATAATAACAAAAATTTTTACGCTCGCGACGCTATCGTTTGCGATTGCTTTTATAATGACGCCGGCTTTGACGCGTTTTTTGTACAAATTTAAATTAGGAAAACAAATACGCGATAGTAAATCAGCCCCGACTGTTTCTCGGCTCCATAAAGAAAAGTCAGGCACACCGACAATGGGCGGTATTTTGGTTTGGCTTACGGTTCTAATCTTGGCCGTTGCCTTGCATTATGGATATAAAATATTTGGTTGGGAATCTTTTGGATATTTGGATTTTTTGAGCCGGCCACAAACCTTTTTGCCCTTGGGTGTTTTGGTCGCTTCAGCCATCGTTGGGTTGGTTGACGATTGGTTTAATGTAAAGCGTATTGGTCCTCATGGCGGAGGATTGGCGATGCGTTATCGGCTTTTGATTTATACTGCGATTGCTATTGTTGGCGCCTGGTGGTTTTATTCCAAGTTGGAATGGGATTTGATACATGTCCCTTTTATGGGGAATTTTAATATTGGCATATGGTATATCCCGCTTTTTATCTTTATAATTGTTGCCACCAGTTTTTCTGTAAACGAAACAGACGGTCTGGACGGGCTTGCCGGTGGCACATTGCTTGCCGCTTTTACGGCTTATGCGGCAATCGCTTTTGTTCAGGGGAAAACGGACTTGGCGAGTTTTTGCGTAGTTATCGCCGGCGCACTGTTGGCGTTTTTATGGTTCAATATAAATCCGGCGCGGTTTTTTATGGGAGATACTGGAGCCATGTCTTTGGGCGTCACTCTGGGTGTTATAGCCTTACTCACAAATACTGTTTTTCTTTTGCCACTTATTGGTTTTGTTTTCATGCTGGAATCTTTTTCTGTAATCATTCAAGTTACCTCCAAAAAATTGCGCCACGGAAAAAAGGTTTTTCTCGCCGCGCCAATTCATCATCATTTTGAAGCAATCGGTTGGTCCGAGCCAAAAATCGTAATGCGTTTTTGGATTATCTCCGCCGTCACCACGCTTTTGGGGTTGATATTGTTTTTAATTGATAAGTAATCCATTAAATATAAAACTTGAAACCCGAAACATAAGCGGGGCTTTACCCCGCTTATTGTAATATGTTCGTCAATATATCTATTTTTTAGACTTTGTTTTTATATTATTAATAATGTATAATATAAAAAAATAATAATGCGCGTTATTTGACGTGAAAAATTTTTGTTTCACGATTCAAATATCATATTTAACAATTTTTATGCTCAATAAATTACCTGTTCTTGCAAATAAAAAACCGGCTCTTGAGCCAAAAAAGCCAATCATTCGGGCAGAATTGCCTCTTATTGTCATTTCTGATGCGGTTCTATTTCCAGACCTTACTCTCCCGATTGCGATTGGTGATGCCCGCAGTGTAAAAGCGCTTGATGCGGCTATGAAGGCCGATAAAATTATTGTTTTTTGCACAATTAAAAAAGGCAAAGTGGAAGATGCAAAAAAAGATGATGTTTATAAAACCGGCGTGGCGGCAAAGGTTATGGAGGTTGTAAAACAGCCGGATGGAACCGCCCGTATTTTGATTCAAGGGTTAGAAAGAGTAAGAATATCAGATTTCTTAACCGAAATTCCTTTTTTCAAAATAAAAGTTGAACGTTTGCCCGAACGGCAGGAGGATAAAAATGAAAAAATAGAAGCATTGATTTATAGCACTGTTAATCAATTTAAAGAATGTATTAATCTTGGAGCCAGCGTACCTTTTAATATTTTGCTTATAGTTACAAATTTAACCGATCCTTGGCAATTATCCAATCTGATTGCTGTTAATTTGGACTTTAAGACAGCGGAAAAGCAGGCGATTCTGGAGGCAAATAGCGCGGTAGAAAAGCTAAGCTTATTAAATGAGGCATTGGGTCGGCAAAAAAAGGTTTTACGCATGGCGAGGAAAATTCAGAGCGAAACAGGCAAAGAAATCGGCAAAATGGAGCGTGAAATGTATTTGCGCGAACAAATGAAGGCAATAGAAAAAGAGTTGGGGATAGCCGGAGGAGTAAGCGAGATGGAATCTCTAAAAAAGCAGGTGAAAGAAGCCGGAATGACAGAAGAGAACGAAGAAAAAGCAATGAAAGAATTGGCGCGTCTTGAAAGGATGCCGTCTTTTTCCCCGGAAGTCAGCTTTACCCGCACCTATCTTGATTGGTTGATCGGCCTGCCATGGAATAAAAAAACTGAAAGTAAAATTGATGTTGCAGGCGCAAAAAAGATTTTAGACGAAGACCATTTTGGTCTGGAAAAAGCAAAAGAAAGAATTTTGGAATATTTATCTGTACAGAAACTGGTTGGGAAAATTAAAGGACCGATACTTTGTTTTTCTGGGCCTCCGGGAACAGGCAAAACATCTTTGGGAAAATCAATTGCCCGCGCTTTGGGCAGAAAATTTATCCGGATCAGCTTGGGCGGTATCCGCGATGAAGCGGAAATCCGCGGTCATAGGCGTACATATATTGGTTCTTTGCCAGGCAGAATTATTCAGGGAATAAATACAGCCGGTACTAATAATCCGGTTTTTATGCTTGACGAGATTGATAAAGTGGGAAATGATTTTCGGGGAGACCCGTCAGCCGCTCTTTTGGAGGCGCTTGATCCAGAACAGAACGATGCTTTTTCCGATCATTATTTGGAAATTCCATTTGATTTGTCAGACGTGATGTTTATAACTACGGCAAATGTTTTAGATACCATTCCTCCCGCGCTCCGTGATAGAATGGAAGTTATAGAATTTCCCGGATACATTGAAGAAGAAAAAAATAATATTGCCAAGAAATTTTTAATTCCAAAACAATTGAAGGCAAATGGCTTAAAACCTGGGCAATGGAAGATGACGGACAATGCTCTTAATAAAATTATTAGACAATACACATTTGAAGCGGGAGTAAGAAATCTGGAACGCCAATTGGCGCATACAATGCGTAAAGTGGCAAAAAAAATAGTCAGTTCAAGAAGCTTGAAAGCCGTAAATATAGATGAAAAGAATTTGCCGGCATATCTCGGTCCTGCAAAGTTTGAACTTTCTCTGGCAGAAAAAGATAATGAGTTGGGAGTTGTAAACGGCCTGGCATGGACTCCGGCTGGTGGAGACATTATTCAGATAGAAGTGAATAGAATGCCGGGAACGGGAAAATTGATTTTAACCGGCCATCTTGGCAAGGTTATGAAAGAATCGGCGCAAACCGCTTTTTCCTATGTCAGGCAGATAACAGGGCATAATACTAAAACTGAAGATGTTCATGTTCATGTGCCGGCTGGAGCCATACCTAAAGACGGTCCGTCTGCGGGTATTGCTATGGCAACCGCTATTGCTTCAATTATGATGAATAAATCGGTGAGGGGCGGTATTGCGATGACAGGAGAGGTAAGCTTGCGTGGCAGGGTTATGGAAATAGGTGGGATAAAAGAAAAGATTTTGGCGGCTCACCGGGCGGGCGTGAATACTATTATTATGCCAATGGATAATAAAAAAAATATAGAAGACATACCTTTGCATGTGAGAAAAGGTATGAAGTTGCTTTTTGTAAAGGATATGAAAGAAGTACTAAAATATGCCTTAATAGAGAAATAATCAATTATCAATTTTCAATTATCAATGAAGGTATTTTTGCTACCGCAAAAATAATATTAAGATTTATTCCCGCGGTAGCGGGAATACCAAAATTGGTCATTGGGATTTGGGGAATTGAGATCTTTTCATATGAATAAGCCAAACTATTTTTTTATCGGATTGGTTGGCGTTTTTATAGTTTTTGGACTTTTAATGCTTGCTTCGGCTTCAGCGCCAACCGGGCTACTGAAGTTTGGTGATAGCTACTATTATCTAAAACGCCAGCTTTTGCACGGACTTTTGCCCGGCATTTTTTTATTTTTGATATTTTTACGTATTGATTATAGACGGCTAAAGAAATATAGCGATTTATTTTTAGCCGGTTCAATAATTTTATTGCTTTTAGTGTTTATTCCGGGATTTAGGGCCGAATTTGGCAGCGCAAGGAGTTGGGTCAGCGTCTTTGGCATTTTTTCATTTCAACCATCGGAAATGATAAAACTGGGTTTGATTATTTTTTTGTCGGCATGGCTTGAATATAGAATGAAAATAAATCATCTCCCGGAACGTCAGACCCTTATTAAATTTTTGATTATTTTATCAATATTTTCAGGGCTTATTTTATTTCAGCCGGATATGGGCACAATGTCTATCGTTGTCTTCATCGGTTTTTTACTTTACTTTTTAGCTGGCGCGCCTTGGCGTTATTTAGCCGGTTTGGGAGGTGTTTTATTGATTGGATGTATTGCGCTTATAAAAATCGCTCCTTACAGAATGGCGCGTTTTACTGCTTTTATAAATCCGTCGGTTGATCCGCAAGGGATTGGATACCATATAAGCCAAGCGCTTTTGGCGATTGGCTCTGGAGGATTTTTGGGCGTTGGCTTTATGCATTCTATGCAAAAATTTCAATATTTGCCTGAGGTATGGGCTGACTCTATTTTTGCGGTTGTTGGAGAGGAGCTTGGATTTGTAGTGAGTGTTTTGTTTATAATTGGACTCGTTTTATTTTTTATAAGCGGTATGAAAATTGCCAAAAGCGCGCCGGATTATTTTGGAAAATCTTTAGCAATCGGAATCTGTGGCTGGATAGTTTTTCAATCATTTATAAATATAACTGCCATGCTCTCATTAATGCCTCTTACCGGACTTCCTTTGCCCTTTGTGAGTTATGGCGGGACATCTCTTATGACCGTGCTGGCTGGATGTGGTATTTTAGCAAATATTTCTAGATGGATGGAAGGGTAGAAGGGAAATTATCAATTATCAATGTTCAATTATCAATGAAGGTATTTTCGCTGTTGCGAAAATGGATTATTATTTTTTTATAACACTATCGTCTTGATTATTGTTAATTTGACAGAAAGCCGATTTTGTGTTTAAATAAAGAAGGTTCTTTGAATAACTTGTGAAAGGAGAGCCAGATGCAACAGAAGAATGACTTGAAAGATAGCGAAGACGTTTTGCTTGTTTCTCTTATTCCGGATTTTCTGGTTTCTTTATTTCTTATTTTTGGATGCCCGGTTCTATTTGTTCTTTCTTTTTGCATCAAAACAAGCGGAATTTTTAAAATTGCCGCCGGCGGTATAACGATTCTTGCAATCTTAATCGGTATTTGGGAATTGAGGGGGATTGCAAAAACAGTAAAGAAGCATTTTAAGCAGGGTTGACCCGGAAGTAGAAATTTGGTATTTAGTTTGTTGAATTTTAACCAGAGAAGATTTACTGCTCTGGTTTTTTTGTTAAGCCCGGCAGATTTTTTGCTCCGCTTTGCGGAGCAGCCAAATTTTCACTTTTGGGTTGATTTTTACCCTGTTTTTTGTTATAATATAACACAGATTTTAATTTCACAGATTTCACGGAACACTCTATGAACAAACGTATATTTTTATCCGGTGGAGGAACTTTGGGCTCTGTAATGCCCCTCTTATCGCTTTGGGAAGATTTGCAGAACGATTATGACTGTTACTGGATTGGCAGCCGCAAAGGAGTGGAAAGGGATTTTATAAAAAAAAGAGGCATAAAATATTTTGCTATTCCCAGTGGGAAATATAGTAGATATTTTAGAATTAAAAATTTATTAACGCCTTTTTTAGCTTTTTTAGGATTAAAGTTTTCTTTCTGGTATTGCATAAAAATTCGTCCGCAACTTATAATCGTGTCCGGAAGTTTTGTTTCGGTCCCATTGGTTTGGGCGGGATGGATTTTGCGGATACCTGTCATCGTCCATCAGGAAGATATTAATATCGGCTTGGCGGGAAAGCTGACCTTCCCTTTTGCTTCTTTTATAACTACTGCTTTTGAAGTAACGGCAGAAGCAATAAAACAAAAAAAGGTATTTTGGATTGGTAATCCGGTACGAAATATTTTTTATGACGCAGACAAAAGAGAAGCGGATAAAAAATGGAAATCCGATAGTTTGCCTCTAATATTATTTTTAGGCGGAGGGATAGGTTCTTCAAGTTTAAATAAGACAGCTGTTTCTTTTGCAAAGAAAAATGAAGGGAAATGCAATATTATTAACATAACAGGCAAAGACAAAGTCGAGAAAGCGCAATCTTCCAATTATAAGCAGATGGAGCAAGTGGATGAAGATTTTGCCGGGCTTATGCTAGCCGCGGATATTGTTGTTTCGCGTGCCGGGCTCTCAACCATTTCCGAACTTTCTGCTTTGGGAAAAGCCGTTATACTAATTCCTTTAAAAGGAGTTGGGCAAATTGATAACGCGCGTTTTTTGAAAGAGCGGAAAGCCGCTGTTTTGGCTGATGAAGAAGATTTGGAAGAAAAATTAGAGGGGCTATTAAAAGACAAGGAAAAGATAATGGAGCTTGAGAAAAATATAAAAAATATATTTCCATCACATCCGAAAGAAAAATTCTTAAAGTTTGTCCGACAATGCCTAAATTAAAAACGCCCCTTAATAGGGGCTGTCCCAAAACACCATTTCTACTGCAATTTCAGAATTTTGGCTAAAATCGTCTCAAAGTTTTTTGGCTTAACTTATAGATAAACCGCAAAACTTATTCAACAATTTTAGCTCAAAATTCTGGAATTTCGTCACGAAAGCGTGTTATGGGACAGCCCCAGGGGCGTTTTGTATTATTATAATTCCTCATCTTCCTCGTCGTCTTCCATATCATCCTCTATGCTCTTTTCTTCATCCTCTTCATCCTCTGTTTCCTCATCCTCTATAACGTCATCTTCCATCTCTTCTAAAGAAAGCTCTACATTTTCTTCGTCCTCCTCGTATAATTTTTGTTCCATCATATTTTTGTTACAAGCCCCGTAAGAATTATATAGGGACATCTGATAAGTATTGCACCGTAGCAAAATTTGGAAATTGCAGTAGGCGATGTGTTTATCAGGGGTCCCACAATTGTTATAAGGCCCACAACTTAATTATAATTTTATAGAATGATTATAATTTCTTTTAAATAATTCGTCAAATTTTTTGTCAATAAGGCGCTGATCCTATGGAATTAAAGTAAAATTCGGAGGATTGTGGATTATCCGGATTTGTTTTTTACGGGGCTGTGGATATCTTAGCATACAAAGCCTGTTTTTTGGTGTTGAGAGAGGATGTTAAGAAAATATTTTATCCGGAATGCTTGACAATT
>JAHINX010000008.1 GCA_018895765.1 Patescibacteria group bacterium | reverse complement strand
TAATATCATTTACCCGACTTTAGTCGGCTTTGAATCTTTCGCGGGCTGAAGCCCGGTAAATAATAATTAATATCATTTACCCGACTTTAGTCGGCTCTTAATCTTTAGCGGGCTGAAGCCCGGTAAATAATAATTATATTTACCCGACTTTAGTCGGCTCCTACTCTTTAGCGGGCTGAAGCCCGGTAAATAATAATTATATTTGTTATTATTCATAAAATATTATTATGCAAGATAATCAACCGATACAAAAAATCCCCCCCTCTCTTTCCATTATTATGCCCGTGTATAATGAGCAAGATGTAATTGGAAAAGTAGTGGAGGACTTTTGCAAAGTTTTGGAAAAATTTTCAAAGCCCGAGTTTGTTATAGTAGATGATTGCAGTTCAGACAATACGCCAGAGATATTAAAGTCCTTGGAGGGGAAATATCCTTATTTGAGGATAATCACAAATGAGGCAAACTCCGGGCACGGGCCGTCTCTTGTCCGCGCCTATAAAGAATCAGCCGGAAAATATATATTTCATTGCGACAGCGACAATCAGTTTTATGCCGAGGATTTTTGGCTTTTGTGGAATAAAATGCGCGAAAGTGGCGATGATGCTGTAATCGGGAAAAGGCATAACCGGCAAGACGCGCGCCACCGCTTGTTTATTACCAAAATGCTACGCGTTCTTTTAGCTGTTTTGCTTGGCGCGGATATCAAAGACGCGAACTCCCCTTTCAAATTACATAAGCGCGTTGCGCTTAATAAGATAATAGGGCTTGTGCCGGAAAATGCCTTCGTGCCTTCTATTTTAATGGCTATGGTGGCGAACAAATTAAAAATGAAAACGGGGTATGTTAATGTCCGCCACTTGCCCCGCCTTACTGGTTCAACTTTTATAAAAAGCTGGAAAATTTTTAAAATATGCCTGAAGTCAACAAGGGAAATTTTAGCTTTTAAAAAGGGGCTGAAAAATATATGAAAATAGCAATCGTTGTGCCGACAATCAGGGAGGAGTGCATCATCAAATTTTTAAATGAGTGGAAGTCCGAGTTTGAAGCGCAGAAAGACCTGATGATTTTTGTTGTTGAAGACAATCCTCACAAAAGTTTTGATATCAGCCCCCCTCTTTCCTCCCTCCGTACTCATTCCCCTTCCTCCCTCTGCTGTGCCGTTCGCAACTCTGTAATCAGAGTAAAGAATGGTACTCGGGGGGAGGCTAGGAGGGGGGTCTTGTCTTCGGGAGGAATCCCCCCTCTAACTCCCCCCTTGGATACAAGAGGGGAGAAGAATATTATCCATTTTTCTTGGGAAGATATAGAAAATGATTTGGGCGAGAAGGCGTGGATAATCCCGCGGCGAACGGATTGCGTGAGAAGTTATGGCTATTACAAAGCGTATCAAGCCGGAGCCGATATTTTGATAACTTTGGACGACGATTGCTATCCAGCGCAAAGGACGCCTTACTTGATAGAGGAGTTTATAAAAAATCTTGAGCGCCCTGCAAGCGCGCGGTTTTTCAATACATTGGACGGCAGGATAACAAATTACAGCGGGGGGCTTTATCCACGGGGGTTTCCTTATGCCGATAGAGATTGCCGGGCGGCGCTTTGCCATGGATTATGGGAAAATGTCCTTGATTTTGACGGCAAAACACAATTGCAAATGCCTGATTTTACGGCTGAAGTCAGCAAGGCAGGGGCGTCTGTTATTCCCAGTGGCGCGTTTTTCACTATGTGCGGAATGAACACGGCTGTCATCCGCGAGGCGATTCCGGCTTTTTATTTTTTGCTGATGGGAAAGGATAAAAACGGCAATCGCTGGGGCGTTGACAGGTTTGGCGACATCTGGTGCGGGATATTTATTAAAAAAATTATAGATCATCTGAATATGGCGGCTCTTAGCGGACAGCCGGTTATTCGCCATAGCCGCGCATCTGACGCACAGAAAAATTTTGAACTGGAGGCCACGGGCATGCCTCTTAATGAATGGTTTTATAAAGAAGTTGCCGGCATTGCGCTGGAGTCGGATTCGTTTAAAGACTGCTATCGCGAGCTTGCGCTGAAACTGCCTTCTAAGAATGGGTATTTTGATAAATTAAAAGAGGCGATGGAGATTTGGGCGGGACTGTTTTAAGGCACGAATACCAACGAACGGAAGACATGGCAGAAATGTAGGGACAGCTCGCGACCTGTCCCTACATCTTTCTGTGATGTTTTGTCTTATCTTCGTACGGACAGCTCGCGACCTGTCCCTACATCTTTCTGCGGGGGTTTTCCCAGCAATATATTATTATTTATTCATCTTATTTTTGACAAGCTGGAGGATTAATTGCTGGATTTGTCCCACTCTAGAGTCGTCGGGTTCTAACTCTACAAACTGCTGAAAATGGCCGATGGCTTTTTCCTCATCTTTCAATTCATTGAGATAGATCGTTCCCAAATTATAACGCGCTGGACTGCTATTTGGATTGATTTCACAAACTTTCTCAAACTCTGCCACGGCTTTTAAAAATTGTTTAGTCAGAGCGTAAGCAGTTGCGAGATTATATCTCACTATTTCATTCTCCGGATCAATTTTTTTTGCTTTTTCCAAAACCCCGATTGCCTGAATGTGCATTCCTTTTTTGCCATATTCTGTGGCTTGACGCAAATACCCTTCTACTGCCGTATCTTTCCGTAAAACGCTTGCCGGATGAGATGTCTTTGGAGTGTCTATTGCCGGTTCATAATTTTTTACCTCTTGCGGCGCACTTTTAAAATAATCCGGATTGACTTTTTCTGCCAGTGCCATATATTCTGCGGCTTTTGCCTCATTTCCTTCTTTTTTATAATACCCGCTCAAATTATACAGGGCGGAAAAATTGTTTGCGTCATACTTCAGCGCTTCGTGAAGCTCTTGCCTTGCCGCATCTTTATCATCCAGCCCGCTGTAATAGACCGCCAGATTATTATGCGCTTTTGCGTATTGCCCGACGATTTCTTTGATCATATATCCTTTATATATTTTTTCATCCGAAAGTCCGGCATAATCATACATATCCCACAATTTTTTATTTTCTACTTTATATTCATCTATATTCGGCTTGGCGCCAACAGCCAAAATCTCGTTGATAAGCCCATACGGAACATATTGATATTTTTCTTTTATAGAATCGTCGCTGTTTAATGAAGAATAAATCGGGCGCTTGCCGATATTGCGCTCTACTACGTTCTTAAACCTGTCCTGCGGAGACAAATCCTTGAATTCTAAAGGTATGGTTTCCGGCCACCTTTCGCTAAGCTGTTCAATATACCACTCATGAGTTATGAGAGCTAAGTCAACAATCAACACATCAGGCCTTGTTCCCAAACCGCGCAAATACCACAATGGACCGGTCACGGCATCGCCAAAAGTAAAAAGTATAGAATCCTGCGGAAGAGAGTCAAGCAAATTGCGACCGTAAATCTCAACTATATAATTATTGCTCTGGTTGTTCACGGGATAATTGGCAATAAGTGGCGCCAAAGGAAAAAGGGCAATAAAAAAAAGTATCGGGATTTTTATTTTCGCGCTTTTTAATTTTGAAAGCAGGGTGAGGATATATGAAAGCCCCAATAAAATAAGAATTGATAAAAGCAGATAAGAGGGCAAAAAATATCTGAACAAAATAAAAAAGTCCCTTTCGTTTCCATAGCTCATCAAAAGCATAAGATTGACTGCCATTAAAACGAAAAAGCTATAAAAAAGCGCTTTGTATTTTTTCCAAAAGGCGATAAGGCCGGTCAAAGCCAGCGCAAGGCCCAAAAAAGTAAATTCTATAACATAAAATTTCAGCACTTCCAACATCACTTTTATATATCCCGAAATACTGCGGTCGCCCATTTTAAAAGCATAGTCGCGCTGGGTTATGTAATATATGAAATTTTTCAAATTCTCCGGATTGTCCTGGTTGACATAAGGATCTCTTTTTGCGGCCCAAGGAATGTAGAGATATAAAAGCAAGGGGGCGAGCATTATAAGCAGAGCTTTTAAAATAACTTTTTTCTTTTTAAAAACGCTTTTATCGGTAAAAAAGACCAGCGCCAAAAAAGCGACAGAGGATATTCCGCCTGTCAGATGAGTGCATAAGCCAAAGCCCAGGGCAAGCGCGTAAAGATAAATATATTTGTCTTTGCGGGTTTCATACCAATAGAGCATCGCCAAAATCTGCAGGGCGACCATTGCGGCGGCGAGAGTATAGGTCTTTGCGGCGATTGAATGTTTCCATAAAGTAAGCGAAAATCCGAGCGTCAGGCAGACGATAGCCGCCAAAATCATTTGAGCGGTATTTTTTTTAAGCCAGGGCGGGAGCGCGACTTCGGCTTCGGTGCTGAAATGCCAGCTTAAAACCCTTCTAAAAGCAAAATACATAATTGCTACTATACTGGAACCACAAAGCGCGGAAAAGAGATTTAATTTGTAAGCAAAATTTTTGCCAAAAAAGAACAAGGCGGTGAAAAATTTCCCCAAAATCATATAAAGGGGAAAACCAGTGCTATGAGCAACGCCAGTTTCATAGACGGCGGCCGTTATCTCTCCGCTGTCGCCACTATAAACGGTCGGCGCAAGCGTATACCAATAAAGCGCGAAACAGGCGGTGGCCAGGAGCGCGGCCAAAATAAAATCGGCTTTTTTGAAAAAGCGTTTGTTTTGCGGGCTGTGAGCGAGGTTGTTGCCGTCAGGACTGCCGGTGTCGGGATTATTGTCGGGGTTGCCGTTATTTAGACTGTCGCCGTTTTTGCTGGGAAATAATTTTTTAAAAATTTTGCACATCATAAGGATACACTAAAGATTGCGAATAAAAACACTAAGTACCGCTAAAAGCTGGAGATGTTTTATTTCAATGGATTATGAGTTGCGCGTTACGAATTATGAGTCGCGTGATTCAGAATATAGTCTTATTTTATAACAATAAGGAGAAAAAGCAAGGGAGAAACAAACGAGGACTCCCCCTCCTCCCTCTGCTGTGTCCTTCATAGCGATGTATTCAGTGCGAAGAAGGATACTCGGGGGAAAATTTCTGCGGTGTTTTTCTTGTCTTCGTCTTCCTCCCTCCTTTGGAAAAGAGCGTATCCGAATAGCCCGCTACGAATAGGCACATCCGAATATTGAATTATAGCCCAAAGAGGGTTCCTCCTTCGCTTCATCCTTCGCCAAAGCTACGGACGACAAGAAAGCTTCGGAGGACGCGTGGGGAGGATTTATAAATTATTATTAAATCCCCCTTCCTCCCCCTTCTCCTAAGGGGGAGGAAGATAATCCCCCTCCTTTCCTCCCCCTTGGAGTACCAAGAGGGAGGAAAGAAGACGGGGAGAAAAAAATAAAAAAATCCCCTGCGGGGGCTTTCATTCGTTGGTATTCGCGGATTATAGCGGGCTGAAGCCCGGTAAATAATAATTAATATCATTTACCCGACTTTAGTCGGCCTTGAATCTTTAGCGGGCTGAAGCCCGGTAAATAATTATTAATATCATTTACCCGACTTTAGTCGGCCTTGAATCTTTCGCGGGCTGAAGCCCGGTAAATAATTATTAATATCATTTACCCGACTTTAGTCGGCCCCTACTCTTTCGTGGATTACTTAGAAAGTAGGCGTTGCTACATAAGTAAGCGTTGCCGAATAATCATTGGCGGCTTCCTGCAAAGAGCCGATTTCCACTTTATAGGCAACATTTGCCGCGCCTTTGTCTGCTGTGCTTCCGTCTGCAGGCCCGTTGTGGGTGAAGACGGTTCTATTTGACAAGAGATTGCCGGCAAAGCTATTTCCATTATTAAATTCGTTTGTATTATAATCATCATCAGAAGTCGCACCCAGATGGCCGTAGGTTGCTTCGCTTCCCAAGGTGTTTGAAGGAGATGCCCAAGCAACAGGAGATGATGTTTCTGCGTCATCTTTGAAAGTATCAATATCAGCTCCATTGGCAGATGTCAGGCGCTGGTCTTGCTTTACAGTAACGCTGAATCCGTTTTTGGCGTTGGTTGTTACGGCAAGGGTCTGGCATCCGACTTTGGACGCGCCGGAAGACAGGACTCCGAATGGAATTGATTCTGATGTTGATGTTATATCGTCACAAGCGTCAGAACCGACAGAGCCGGTGTTTTTCGCTGTAACAGAAAAGGTAAAGGCGGTGTTTATGTCTGCGGTAACGTTTACATCATCTATTATTGCTACTCTGGTGTCTGCGGATTCATCCAAAGAAACGTCATCGCCAAAAGATACTCTGATAATATATGAGCCAGCAGTGGACGGGTTTGTCCAAAGCCCGTTTGCAACGGATAGTGTTTTTGCTCCGGAGGCGATTGTGTCGCCGGCGCAAACCTTTAATGCCAAGCTCTCTTCTCTTCCGCTGTTATATGTTAATGAATATACCTGTACCTCGTTTGCCGCGGCAGTGCATCCTCCGTAGTCAACAAGAGTCATTCCTGTTGCTGTGATATCTGTTGTTGTTGCCGATGAATATGACTGGCTAAAGCCGTGAGTCATCGGGTCTAATTCTATATTGATTATTTCTCCTGCTGACAATGCCTGACCGGCTGTAAAGGCAATTGAATGGTTTGCCGCAAGGCCAAGGTCAGAGTCCGAAAGCGTGTCTGATACAAAAGTTAATTGCCTGTCAAAGCCATCAATGTCAAGGACTTCAACGCCGTCGTCACCCTCACTTGCCACATAAGCATAATCGTTTTGAATCCAAATGGCTTTTGGAACATCAAGCGCGCATCCATTTCCTCCGACTGCCGCGTCGCAAACAGCATTGTCAATTGCGCCAACATGAGATGGGTTTGCCGGATCAGAGATATCTAAAATTTCTACGCCGTCGTCAAAAGCGGCTACCACATAAGCGTAATTGCCGGAAACATAGATGTCAACTGCTCCATCAAGCTCGCATCCATTTCCTCCGACTGCCGCGTCGCAAACAGCATTGTCAATTGCGCCAACATGAGATGGGTTTGCCGGATCAGAGATATCTAAAATTTCTACTCCATCGTCAATATTGCT
>JAHINX010000007.1 GCA_018895765.1 Patescibacteria group bacterium | reverse complement strand
ATTCAAAGCCGACTAAAGTCGGGTAAATGATATTAATAATTATTTACCGGGCTTCAGCCCGCTAAAGAGTAAGAGCCGACTAAAGTCGGGTAAATATAATTATTATTTACCGGGCTTCAGCCCGCTTTATATGTTTTCAAAAATTCAACTGTTTCTTTTTGTTCTTTAAGGGCTTGGTCCGCCGAGCTTTCTATTACTCGCAGTATTTCAAAAAATTTAGCCGGCTTTTGGATTATCGCATTTTTTTCAAGGCATTCTCTTGCCAGCGCAACCTGTTTTTTTATTTCATAGCACGTTTCGGCAATCGTCTCATTCCAAAATATTTGCTGAAGCTCTGATAAGTCGTTTTTAATGTTTATTCTTTTTTTGGTAGGATGCTTGTCCTGCCATTTTTTAATGGTTAAAGAAACCGCGCCGGTGAGCTGGCCTTTTTTAAGGTCGTCTTCCCAGTCGTGCGCGTCGTCATTTAATTGTCGGGCAATAATATAATGGTGGAAAAATGTTGAAAGATTTTTAATTTCCGGTGAGTCCTTTTTATATCCGAGAGAAAAAAGAATTGCCGCCGGCCCCAGGAAATGCCCGATGGAACGTTCTGCCAATTTTGAATAATCTCCAAAGTCCGGAAGGGGAGAGGGGATAATCAAATTAGACTTATCAATTTTTAGGCGGCAGTTTGTTGTCTCCCAAACGTTTGCCGCGTCAATTTTATCCAAAGTATTCTGCCAAAAGGATTGAAATTCTTTATTTTTCGGCAAAGTGCTTTTAAAAATTATAGATAACTCACGAAGCGCAACATTAGCCAAAGATAAAAGTCGGGGGTCGCCTTCTTCGTCCAAGAAATCGTCATAAATGGTATAGGCGATCCAGCCCCACAGGTTTGCTAGCCCGAGCTGAATTAACAAGCTAAGGTCTATTTTTTCGCCTTCTTTGCCGAGCGCCAGTTTAAAAAAATACGGTAAGAGGACAACTTGCTTGTCTTTGTCTTTTTTTATTATGCGCGAGAGCGTATTTAGGGCGAGTTTTTTAAAATTGTCTTCAAAATCAGAAAATCTTTCTTTGGCTTTGCTCGCTATTGTAAGATAATCTTTCTTTGCTTTTTTGTCGCTTATATTTCTCGCGTTTTGAGGAATGTTTTTTTTGCCGTCTTCTTCTGAATATTTTGAAAGCGCTTCAAGGCAGAAAGCGGTTGTAAGAGCGGGCGAGCCGGCATAATATTTGTTTCCGCCGAGCGACGGGTCAATGCAAAAAGCATAAGCGGGCCATGCGCCGTTTTGGTATTCTCCGGTCAAATATAAAATGCTTTTTTCTAAAATGTTTTTGTTACATCCAAAATTAAGAAGCGCGGAAACGGCCAGGGCGGTATAAAGGGGATTTTCCCATTTGTTGTCCGCATCTTGCCGGGATAACAGATAGTCGGTTATTTGTTTTTGCTTGCTTCCTCTATAAAAACGTGAAATAAAGTAGATAATCGGATATTCGGAAGGATAATAGGGTGAAATATATTTTTCTTTTTCAATTGTTTGTTCAATCAAAGAAACGAGGTTGTTTAAAAAAACATCTTGCAGAGATAAAAAATAAGCGATATTGCTGTTCACTGCCAAGTCAACATCTCGCCATATTTCCGGAGCGTCAGGGGAAACAAGCCAAGTGCGGTAAGGCCCGCCTTCTTTTACTTCTGTTGCGGTTAAAAGCATAATTATTTGCGCCAAGGTTTTGCCGTCAAAAAGTTTTGGGTTATAACCTGCCAAAGCAGATAAGGCGCAAAAAGTGTCATCCATATCTTCAGGATATGGTTTTTCTTTGAATTGTTCAGAATCGCGCGTCCAGTAATTCCAAGACCAGTGTTCGCTTTTTTGTGAAAGGAGAAATTGGGCGGTTTTTCTTTTTAGCTCTTTTAATTCTGGTGTCTCGCTTAAGGCATTAAGGCAGGCAAGAATTAAAC
This sequence comes from Patescibacteria group bacterium, assembly GCA_018895765.1. Taxonomy (GTDB): domain Bacteria; phylum Patescibacteriota; class Patescibacteriia. Next base: position 1,780 of record JAHINX010000007.1, on the reverse strand, counting down.
TCGCCGGAAAAGGTGAGTGGTATATTTTGGGTTCATCAAAATCCCTGAGGCTGGGAGTGGACAAGCTCAAGAAGTCGCCGTCTGGCTCCTGTTTTTTGCTCAAAAAATTAACGCTGTCTTCAGTTATTTTTTGGATGAGGTTCTTTATATCTGCCATATCTTTCTATTATAACTGTTTGTTTTGGATTGGAAAACAGCTCCTCTGTCTTTTCCTCCCTCTTGGTACTCCAAGGGGGAGGCTAGGTGGGGGATTATCTTCCTCCCCCTTAGGAGAAGGGGGAGGAAGGGGGATTTAATAATAAAAGTCTAAAGCAGTCTAAAGTCCAAAGTCAAGGTGCCCCGATATTCATCGGGACATAATAATTAGTGAAAATTTTTTACACCACGACTTTAGACTTTTTCTCCTTCCCGCGCTTCACAGGTTATGGGAAAATGAACGAGAAAAATGGTCGCTTGATTTTCTCTGCCTTGGACATCAATAGATCCGCCAAAATCTTTTTCAATAATGTTTTTTGTTGTTGAAAGCCCGATACCCATTCCATTTTCTTTGCTTTTGGTGGTAAAGAACGGGTTGTAAATTTTTGCCAAATTTTCTTTAGGAATTCCGCATCCCCAATCATGGACAAGAAGGGACGCGTTCTCACCGCTTTTATACAGCTTGATTAAAATCTCGCGCCGCCTGTCTTCGCCTATATTTATGCCGGCGTAAGCGTCTATGGCGTTGGAAATAAGATTGAGGGCGATTTGGCTAAATTTTAAGGGATTGCCGTATGTTTCTATATTTTCTTCCGGTAGAAATTTAATTTGCACATTTGCCTTTCTTGCTTTGTAGTCAAGCAGTTGGATTGACTGGTTTAGCTCGTTTTTTAGAGAAAAGAATTTTTTCGTTTCCTCTTTTTGGATTTGCTCGCGCAAAGCCACCATAAAGCTGTCCACGCGCCCGGACGCTTTAAGTGCTTGCTCCAAATAGGTATTTGCCACGGCAAATTCTTTTGGCTTGCTGTTCCTAAGCTCGTTCAAGTTTAAAGAAAGGGCGGTCAGAGGATTTACCAAATCATGAAAAATTCCTCCTGCCATTTTGCCGAATTCGGCAAACCGGTAAAGCTGGGACATTTTTTCTATTTGCGATTCTTTCAGTTCTTTTGTTCTTTCTCTAACTTTTACCTCCAATGAGTCCCTTTCTTTTTTCAGGCCTGCTTCCGCGCTCCGGGCTCTGTGAAGCGACTTTTCTATTTCTTTATTAAAAAGCCAGGAGATGAGAGTCATAACGCCGAGAGTAATGGCATACATTATAATATCATTATACCGAAAAGATTGGTTTTTCCAATAAATATTCGGTTCTATAATATGGCTCAATTGAAGATAACTGATGCTAAAAAGAGCCAGCAAGCAAATAGATGTAAAGATTATTGAAAATCTTGTTCCAATAAGAATCCCGGACATAACTACAAGCAAAGCAAAGATTAAAAGTCCTTGCGCCACATCTGCTCCCCAGCTAAGCAGGGTATAGGAGGCGCCTAAAAATAGAATAATGATAAAAATATGAGCGGAAATTTTATAAAATCCTTTTTTTGAAAGTATAAATAATGACCAGAACAGAGCTGTTGCTATTATAACTAAATATATGGAAGCGCCTTCGCGCGCGCTAGTAAAGAGGTTATTGACAAAAAAAGCAATGCAAGCATAAGTGGAAAAAATAACTATTCCAAATAAAAGGATATTAAAAATGCGCTCCCGCCGGGTAGCGTCTTCGCCAGCGGATTTTGGAGACAGCAAATAT
>JAHINX010000068.1 GCA_018895765.1 Patescibacteria group bacterium | reverse complement strand
ATTCCATCAAGAGTTAGGCGCGATTCTATTGCGTCTTTTTTTTGGATCAAGGGTTTTGGAGTAATTATTTTTTGAACGCGGTTTATATCAAGTTCTTTGGCAAAGTCGGGGACATTAGGGATTTTATTAAATAATACAAGCAGAGTATCTTTAAATAAAAAAGCAATTCCCATGGAAATTGCCAGCAAAAAAATAATCAGAAAAATCTTTCGGAATTTTACCAGAGGGCTGTTTATGTATTTTATTTTTTGGAAAATTCTTTTCATATCATTTATTATAGCAGAAAATACTGTTTGGTATGAAAAAACCGCGCTAACGCGGTTTGATGCAATTAATATGGAAGGGTGATTGTTTTTGTGCCAATTTCTACAAAGTTTTGATTTAGCCATTTGGCATCATCTGTAAATGTACGGACACATCCGTGGCTTGCGTGTTTACCTACCATTTTATGAGAGCCATGAAAGCCGTAGCCATGTTTTTCAAATTGGATAAACCATGGCATTGGCGCGCAGGGGTTATCTTTTCTGCCACAGCCAATAGGATAAATATGCGAGTGTGAATCTGCGTCACCTTTTTTGATAATGCGCCAAACGCCAATAAGTGTCCGGCATTTGCGCCATGTGTCGGGGCATCTATCCATTCCACCTAAGGCCGGTCCCCAGCGTAAAAGTTTGCCATTCTGTAGGTATGCTGCCCAAGCCAAAAGTTTTGGATTAAAAATTAATATTTTTTCTCCAGGTGGCTTTATCCAGGACAAAAAAGGAGAAAAATCAGTAAGTGTCTTATTTTTATCTTTTGGCACCGCAATCGGCATGCCTTTTTTTAGCGGAATATTCAGCCGGTTTACTTTCATTATCAAAATGCGGTGATTTTCATTTGGAAAAAGTTCTTCCCATGTTTCCGGGATAGCCTTTCTTATAACTTTTTTTCCGTATTTTTGCTCTATTGTTTTTTCTTTCACAATAAGACAATCGAACGCTTTTTCTTGGCAGAGCTTATAGCCGGCAGTATCACTGTATGGGATTTTTTGATTTTTGTTTGTATTGGCATATGCACTGGAGTTTGAAAGAACGCAGAAGAGCGCAAGGAGTGTTTTTAGCATGTGGTTATCTTTACCTCCGCATGGACCTCTGAATATATATGGTATCTTTAAGCCAATTTTTTGTCAATTTCAAAATCGTCATAAGAACTTGCCAAAAATTAAAAAATATGTTAATATACTACATATAATTATACTCTTTGATGGGCGCAAGGGCGTGTAGCTCCCCTCGTCGCTAAAGCTATGAGGGACAGGCAGTTCGCCCCGCCAAAGGCGGGGTAAATTAGAGCGCCCCGATATATATTATTAGGTCTTTAAGTGGGCATGAGGGCGTGTAGCTCAGTTGGTTAGAGCGCAGTCCTGATAAGACTGAGGTCGATGGTTCGAATCCATCCACGCCCACTTAAAGACAGTAATAATGAAATCGGGGAGGTCGATGGTTCGAATCCATCCACGCCCACCAGAGAGTGTAATAATTATGCCGGGGTAGCTCATCGGTAGAGCGCAGCCCTGAAAAGGCTGGCGTAGGCGGTCCGACTCCGCCCCTCGGCACCATAGAGAGTGTTATTTTTTGATAATACTTTCTATTTACGGGCTGTAGCGCAGTTGGCTAGCGCACCTCGTTTGGGACGAGGGGGTCGTGAGTTCGAGTCTCACCAGCCCGACCAAAAAAATCCCAACCCATGGATTCCAAATCAAGTTTGGAATGACAAGGGGTTGGGATTTTTTGATTTTTTAGATAAATCTAGTATGATATAAGATATGGATTTGAAAAAAATAGAAAAAATTTTGAAAGACGAACCAAAGTATCGCTTAACTCAAGCGATGGATTTTATATTTAAAAATTTTGGTGATGATTGGGAAGCGAGTAATTTATCAAAAGACATAAAAGAAAAACTTTCCAGAGAAGCATCTCTAAAAATAGATGCTGAAATATTTTGGGCAGACGATAATAAGTCGGCAAAAGCGATTATAATACTTTGTGACGGCAAAAAAATAGAAACGGTTTTAATGAGGCACAAAGACAGGAATACTATTTGCGTATCTTCTCAAGTTGGTTGTCCTATGGCCTGTGCATTTTGTGCTACAGGAAAAATGGGTTTTGAAAGAAATTTGTCCGCGGAAGAGATTTTGGAGCAAGCGCTTTTTTTTGCCCGTCTTTTGAAAGAAGATGGTGAACGTGTAAATAATATTGTTTTTATGGGTATGGGAGAACCAATGTTAAATTTTGAAGAGGTTATGAAAGCCGCCAAATTGTTTAATGAAAAGATGGAAATCGGCGCGCGCAAAATTTCTATTTCAACCTGTGGCATAATCCCGGGGATCAAGAAGTTAGCAGATGAAAAAAGACAATATAATCTTGCCCTGTCGCTTCATGCGCCAAGTGATCGTTTGCGTGGAGAGTTGATGCCAATAAATAAAAAATATAGAATAGCCGATATTTTGGATGCAGTAAGCGATTATATAAGTAAAACGGGGCGTAAAGTTTTAATTGAATATATTTTATTTAAAGGGATAAACGATTCGAAAGATCAGGCTAAAGAACTTGCCAGACTTTTAAAATCCAAATTAAAAGGTCCGTTTGTTGTTAATCTTATTTTATATAATAAAACGGAATCCGAATTTTTGCCTTCAGAAAAAAGCGAAGTTGATTCTTTTAAAGAAGAACTGGAAGAAAATGGAGTGGAGGCAACGGAAAGATATAGATTCGGCAGAGGAATTGACGGCGCCTGCGGACAATTAAGAAAAAAATAAAAACCGCTTATAGAGCGGTTTTTATTTTAAGTGGTATAATAGAATTATCAATTAAATTATATTATTATGAAATATGATTTTTTAATTTTAGGTGGAGCCGGAATGCAGGGCAAAATTGTTGCCAAAGATTTGCTTTCAAATAAGCATTCGGTTTTTTTAGCCGATTTATATAAAAATGGTCTAGAAAATTTTTTAAAAAATAAAAACGTTGGTTTTGATTTTATAGATCTTCGCAATATTAAAAAAACTATTAAGCTCATAAAAAAAATAGATCCCGAAGTGATAATAAACTGCGCTGAAGGGGATTGGAACGTCAATGTTTATAAGGCAGCTTTAAAAGCGAAAAAGCATGTTATTGATTTGGGTTCGGAAATTCCAATGACAGAAGAGCAGATAAAGATGGATCCGCTTTTCAAAAAAGCCGGCCTTGTCGCTATTACGGGGTGCGGTTCAACTCCTGGCGTAAACAATATTCTGTTGCATTACGCGCATCTTTTGTTGGATAGTCTGAATACTGTAGAAGCCGGTTTTGCTTGGGACTCCAATATAAAAAAATTTGTTGTACCTTTTTCAATACAGAGCATCATCGAGGAATTTACTGACCCAGCGCCAATTATAGAAAATGGAAAATGGATAAAAAAAGTTCCATTGTTGAATATTGAAAAAAGAAAGTTTAGAAAGATAGGTGAGCAAGACTGTTTTTTTGTGCGTCATCCGGAAACCTTTACTTTTGATTATTATAATAAAAAAGACGGGCTGAAAAATGTAAGATTTTATGCCGGCTTTCCAAAACACTCCTCAGATGTCATCCGCAGCTTTATTGATGCTGGCCTGGGTAGCAAAAAAGAAGTTGAAATAGAAGGAAAAAAAATGAAGCCAATAGATATGCTAAGTCAGTCGTTGCGCGGATTGGGATATCCAAAGGGCTACAAAGAATGGGAGAATTTATGGGTAAATGTTTGGGGAAAAAAAATGGAAAGAAAAAGCAAATTACAATGGAATGCATTGTAAATCCTTTGTCTGGATGGGAGGACGCAGGTTGTAATATAGATACAGGAATGCCAGCGTCAATTATAGCGCAGATGATAAAGGATAAGAGGATTGTAGTGCGTGGAAGTTTTGCGCCCGGTCCCGCAGTTCCGCATAAAGAATTTTTTAAAGAATTAAGGAAAAGAAAAATGGTTATTTATAGAAACGGAAAAGTAATAAATTGAGAAACAAAAAATTCCGCATAACGCGGAATTTTTTGTTTAGATTTTTAGTATCTATCTCTGCCCCCGAAATCGCCTCTTGGCTTTCTTTCGGTCATCGGGCGGGCTTCGTTAACGGTCAGAGCTCTTCCTTCTATCTCTGTTCCGTTTAACTCGTCAATGGCTTTTTGAGCTTCTTCGTCTGTAGACATTTCTACAAAACCAAAGCCTTTGCTTCTGCCAGAGAATTTGTCGGAAATAACGTTTGCTGATTCTACTTTTCCTGCTTGGCTAAAAAGTTCTTTTAGCTCTTCAGCAGTCGCAGTATAAGGCAAATTGCCGACGTAAAGTTTCTTTCCCATGTAATTTGGTGCGTGTGGATATTACTCACTAAAACGCACTAACTTATTTTTTAAGATGCTTATCCGACCACGCACTTTTGAGGTGCTTATAAGACTCTTATATATTAGCATACTTTAATTGTTTTGTCAAGTGAAAACACAAAAATCCCCTTAAAAGAGGATTTTTTGTTGACTTTCTAAATAGTAACAGGAAATCGAATCAAATCTTTGACCGAAGTCAAAGACCGACCTAGAGTATGGTCTTGATTAAAGAATCAAAACGTTATTATACTCCTGAAAGGAGGTGATCCATCCACAGCTTCCGCTACGGATGCCTTGTTACGACTTCATCCCTATTATCACGCCTACCGTGGGCCCTAATTGGGACTTCGGGTATTCGCGACTCTCTTGATGTGACGGGCGGTGAGTACAAGACCTGAGAACGTATTCAACGCAACGAGGCTGATTTGCGTTTACTAGCGATTCCAACTTCATGAGGTCGGGTTTCAGACCTCAATCCGAACTGAGACCGGTTTTGATGGGATTGGCTCCGTCTTACGACTTGGCTGCCCATTGTACCGGCCATTGTAGCATGCGTGTGGCCCAGGACGTAAGGGCCATGCTGATTTGACGTCGTCCCCACCTTCCTCCCCGTATCCCGGGGCAGTCTGCTGTGAATATTTAACACAGCACGGGGGTTGCGCTCGTTACCCCAATTAAGGGAACAGCTCACGCCACGAGCTGACGGCAACCATGCAGCACCTGTCTAGCACCTTCGAAAGAGTCCTAATTTTTTAGGATTTGCAGCTAGATGTCAAGCCCTGGTAAGGTTCCTCGCTTATCGTCGAATTAAACCGCATGCTCCACCGCTTGTGCAGGTCCCCGTCTATTCCTTTGAGTTTTAGCCTTGCGGCCGTACTCCCCAGGCGGAGTGCTTAACGCGTTAGCTTTTTTAAACGGCACTCAGAGGGTCGATACTCCGAATACCTAGCACTCAACGTTTACGGCGTGGACTACAGGGGTATCTAATCCCTTTCGCTCCCCACGCTTTCGTCCATGAGCGTCAGAACTGTTCTAGTAAGCTGCCTTCGCCTTTGGTGTTCCTGCCGATATTAACACATTTTACCGCTACACCGGCAGTTCCGCTTACCTCTCCCAGTCTCTAGTCTGACAGTATTTTTAGCGTATCCCCGGTTGAGCCGTGGTATTTCACTAAAAACTAATCAAACAGCCTGCGGACGCTTTACGCCCAGTAAATCCGGATAACGCTTGGGGTCCTCGTATTACCGCTGCTGCTGGCACGAGGTTAGCAACCCCTTATTCCTCTGGTACCGTCATTTGTTCGTCCCAGAGAAAAGCAGTTTACACCCCGAAGGGCGTCTTCCTGCACGCGGCGTCGCTCCATCAGCCTTTCGGCCATTGTGGAAGATTCTTGACTGCAGCCTCCCGTAGGAGTCAGGGCAGTGTCTCAGTCCCCATGAGGCGGGCCACGCTCTCACGCCCGCTACCCGTCATAGTCTTGGTGGGCCATTACCTCACCAACAAACTGATGGGCCATAGGTCCCTCTCATACCGCCGGAGCTTTACTCCGCAACACTTGCGTGAGCGGAGTCCATCGGGTATTAGTCCAAATTTCTCTGGGTTATTCCCGAGTATGAGGTAGGTTACCAATGTGTTACTCTCCCGTCTGCCGGTCCCCCCGAAGGGGTCCCTCGACTTGCATGCCTTAGACACGCCGCCAGCGTTCATCCTGAGCCAGGATCAAACTCTCTTTTAAGTTTTTGTATCCGAAAAATACATATTTAGTTTATACTCCTACCCTTAGGCAAGAGGTTCAAATTAAATTGAATAGACGACTTCCTGCTACTATACAAAAAGTCATTTTGGTGGATTTAAGATTTCTGATTTTAATTTCAGATTTCTTAATAATCTACTAAATTGTCAAAGTCCTTTATAGCATAAGCTATAAGCTTTAAGCAACAAGTTTTATTGATTAAAGTTTACAGCTTTTTGGGCGTAAAAAAAACAGAATTCCAGATTTGAAATTACTGTTTTCCTGCCAGTTTCCGTCAGTTGACGGACTTGGAAAGCAATCAGTTGTAATTCTATGTTTTAATGAAAGTTTTGTAGGTTAATTTAACTTAACTATATCTTACTATACTTTAAAAAACCTGTCAAGTATTATCTTATTATATATGAAAGTAAGTGTCAAGCGTTTTAAAATGGCTAAAATTAAACAAAAAAAACGCCTCGACTTTCTTGTCGGGGCGAAGCAGTTTTTAGCCTTACTCGGGGCGTCTGGTGCCGCCGCCGCAACAATGGGCGACGCGTGGAACCGTGAATCGCTTCATGTGGCCTCCTTTCTTAGGATAAATATAGCATACTTCCGTTTTTTTGTCAACCCGGAAGTGAAACTTTGACAGCTTCCGCTTTTTACCCAAAGGGCAGTCAAAGCTCTACTTCCGGGTCAAGTATAAAAAATCTGCCGGTCAATTGACTAATATATAAGCTTGCGCGATATTTTTAATTATAGAATCTATAGGATGACAAGGGGAAGGGAATTTTTTTACTACATACTACACGCTACTTGCTACTTTTCTCCCTCCACTCTTTTATTTTTTTATGATCGCCGGAAAGAAGGACTTTTGGAACGCGGAGCGTCTTTTTTTTACCCTTTTCTTTATATTCAAAGATTTCCGGTTTTGTATATTGAGGATATTCTAAATAGGGTTTAGGGTTAAGGGCAGAGGGTATAGAATTTTTTGAAAAGGATTCTTCTTCTAATGATTCTTTTGCAATGACACCTGGGATAAGACGGATGACAGCATCAGATATAGTGAGAGCTGGTAATTCTCCACCAGTAAGAACATATTCTCCGATAGAAATTTCTTCATCAACAAATTTTTTAATTCGTTCATCAACTCCTTCATATCTTCCACAAACAAAACTTAGCTCGTCATATTTTGATAAACGTTTTGCATCGCATTGCGTAAATATTTTTCCTTTTGCGGATAATAAAATTACTTTTGATCTTTGACCTTTGACTTTTGACTTTTTTAATGTTTTCAAGGCATTAAAAATAGGCTCCACTTTCATCACCATTCCTGCGCCTCCGCTATAAGGGGTATCGTCAACCTTATGATGTTTGTCGTTAGTAAAATCGCGGATATTTATAATATTGAATTTAATAAGTTTTTTATTTTGCGCGCGCGCCAAAATACTCTCATTGATATAAGAGTCAAAGATATCAGGAAATATGGTTAATAAGTTTATTATCATTTTTCGTTTTCTCATATTTTATTTTTTTATCGGTTCGAATTGTTAAATTGTTATATTGTTAAATTGTTGGGGAAATATAAATCAGCCGAGATGACAATTTAGCAATAAAGTAATATAGCAATGTAATTTTATTATAACATTTTAGATAACAAAAACCACATTTTATTTGTGGTTTTTGTATTTTGTTTTCAATTGGATTAGATGTTCAAGTCATCTACAGCTGATGTATCAACGTCGACATCTGCTCTAGGAGCTCTGCGTCCGCCTTCTGGCTCAACGATTTTCAGGTTGACACGCGCATTGTTCTTGGTGCCAACAATCTTGAGCAAAGTTCTGATGGCGCGAGCTGTCTGACCTTGTCTGCCGATAACAAAACCCATATCTGCTGGGCTGATGTGCAAGCTTAAAAGCACACCTCTTTCGTCAATTAACCTTTCGGATTTAACATCTTCCGGGTTGCCGACGATTGACTTTACGACAAACTCTAGAAACTCTTGGTCTTGATATTTTTCTGCCATATTTGTCTCTTTTGTCATTAATTTTTCAGATTGCCGACCGGTCTCTCCGCGGAGCGAAGGAGCAACCTGCTATAAATATCTTAGTATATTTTATTTTTTTTGTCAATATATTTTTTTAATTTATTGGCTTATTTTACAAAAAAATGCCTCTTTTCGAGGCACTAATTCAATACTTCTAAGCATTCTTTTTGATTGTTATAACGCATTAGCCCCACTTCTTTATGCCCATCATCATAAAATTTACAAATTACAAAACCATAAATTTCAGATTTTTTTGGCAGGAACTGTTCTTGGGTTTTTTTATGAAAAACTTTTCTTGTAGTCCAGATATACTTGAATATTTTTTCTATGCGCCTGAATCTTTTCCAAGTTAATTGTGGCCGAGGGAAAGACGCTATGTTGATTTCGCACCAGCCGCCGGGATTTATATATGTACCATATCTTGTTGTTTCTTGATGATGCTCATGTAGGTGTCCGGTTACTATAATATCAATGTCCTTACTGTGTTTTAATAGCTCCCTGAAATAATAGGTAGAATCTTGTCCGCGAATTTTATTTAACACAGTAGTCAGCATTGCTTGGAGACTAAAGTTAAAAAGTTTAAACAGACTATTATTTTTTCTAACCCACCATCTTTTTGAGAAGCGGTGTCGAAATGGAAAAAAAAGCCAGGTTATGGTTGCATAAATTGTAAACCGCCAATTTTTATAAATTGACTCCAGATATACATACCAATGCGGTTCCAAACGTCCAATCCAATAATTCCCCTTACACCAAAAAGTGTCAGATGCCAGCCTATTTGCCAGTTCAAGCAAATGGTTTCCATATGGATGATTTAAGATTGGTTTTTGAAGTGGCTGTCCCAAACGGCGCGTCAAAAAAATTCTTTTTGGCATTGCGCAGTGAGGTTCACAATTATTACCGTGTTCAAATAAAACTCCGCATTTTTTTTCTTCAAAAGCAAAAGAGATTCGATCTGACGCAGCTTGAATCTCCGGCTGGCCCAATCCTTCTACTAACATTTCTTTTATAAGGTTTTGCACTCCTTCCCAAGCTAAAGATATGTCGTGATTGCCAATAAAGAATTTTATTTTTCCGTGTTTTAGAAAAAGTTTCAGAGCATCTATAACCTTTGGATGCGCCTTAAATATTTTTCTAATTTTTTGCAATGAGGCGTCCTCATCTGGTTCTGCAAATATTCGTGATTTTTGGATATCCTGTCCTTTTCTATTTTTTTCTGTCCAGTCATAGCTTACTGTCAAAAAATCAAATGTGTCACCCAACAGAACAAGCTCTATAGGTATTTGAGATAAGCTGTAGTCCTGTATGATTAACGAGACACAGCCTAAAAATTCTTCATCAGCCGAAAAATAATCAAGATTATTATTTTTTCTTTCGCCTAAATGTAAATCTGTAAAAACAAATCTATTTTCAGAAAGTTGTCTTTGCATTTTTTTCTCCGTTTCGTTTTGTAAAGAGCTATCAAAAAATCCACAAATTACTGAGCAGTATTCTGCCCAGAATAACTGTGGATTTTTATTCGGCTGACTTTTCCTCGGCGTTTGTTTCAGATGAGGAATCAGCGGTTTGAGATAATTCTTCGTTTTTTGGTTGTTCGGTAATAGGTTCTTCTGTTGTAGTTTCACTTTCAATAGTCATTTCTTCTTTTGGCGTTTGGGCAGGAGCCTCAGCGGGTGCTTCAACGGGAGTTTCAACAGGCGTTTCGACAGGGGTTTCAACGGGGGTTTCAACAACCGGAGTTTCAACAGGTGTTTCTTCTACAGGTTTTGCTTTTTCGGCTTCTGCTTTTGCTTTTGCGGCTTTTTCGGCTTCCGCTTTTTTTCCTTGAGCGTCAGTTATTTTTCCTGCGCGTTTTTTATTGATTTTTGTGACTGTTTTCTTTTTATCTTCCAAAATTCCATTAGTTACTAAGAGGTTATGGACGGTATCGGTAGGTTTGGCACCAACAGATATCCAATATTTTATTCTTTCGGCGTTTAGCTGTATTTCTTTGGAGCGGGGATTGTAGTGTCCCAACATTTCCAAATAATCACCCCATGGATCTTTTGTTTTTTCCAGAACGATAATTCTGTAAGTTGGCTGTTTCTTTTTGCCAAATCTTGATAATTTGATAGCTAACATAAAATTAGGTTATTAAGTTGTAGGTTTTTAGGTTATTAGGTGAGAGCTGTGTCCTTCGTAGCCCCGTAGAGCGGGGCGAAGAACGGATTATGACGTTATTGATATATTATCAGAAAAGCTAAATTTAGTCAAGTCGGGCGTGTATATTAAAAAATCGCCTAGAATAGCGGTATTTTTATTAGTAATTTGTAATTATTAATTGATAATTATCTATTTACAAGCCCCTCGGCCTCTTCTAGTTTTAATGATAATAATTGCGATACGCCGTCGTCGCCCATACTCACGCCATAGAGAATGTCGGCAATTATCATCGTTGCTCGGTTATGAGAGATGAGAACAAACTGTGTTTTGTCGGTTAGTTGCTCTATGATTTTTGCAAAACGGATAGAGTTTGACTCATCCAGGGCGGCGTCAACTTCATCCAGTACAACAAAAGGGGACGGATTGTTGGAAATAATCGCGCAAATAAGAGCTATTGAGGTAAGCGCCCGTTCTCCGCCGGAGAGCATGCCCACTGATTTCACTTTTTTTCCCGGAGGATTGGCAAAAATTTCTATTCCTGTGGTTTCTTCAATATTTTCTTCCGCCTTTTCTTCTTCTAGCTCTTGCCCCTGCTCTTGCTCCTCTTCTGTAGCGGGAGGAGGGGAAGACATTTCAATAATTTCCAGTTCAGCTTTTCCTCCGCCGAATAAAATCCCAAAATATTTTCCAAATTCCTGATTTATTTTTTTAAATGAATCATTAAATTGTTTTTTTATTTGTTGGTCTAATTCTTTTATAATTTCTTTTAATTGTTTCATCGCACCCGCCAGGTCATTGCTTTCAGATTCCAAAAAATCATAGCGTTCTTTTGTTTCCTTATATTCTTTGATTGTTTCCGGGTCAATCCCGCCAATAAGTTCAAGTTGATAACGCAAATTATTTATTTCCGATTCCATCTGATAGATGTTTTCTTCTTCCTGAGGCGGGGCGGACAAAACTCTTTCTTTTCTTTCTTTTAAATGGTTTTCCATCTCTGCTTCCAGGGCTTCTTTTTTTGTTTCAATACGGGCAGACTCTACTTTTAGTTCGTTTATATTGCGGTCTAAAATATTTTTTTCTTCTATTTTATCGCGCCAATTTCTTTGTACGATAAAAAATTCTGATGTTTCGGTTTTTTGTTTTTGGCGGAGAGAATCCATCTGTGTTGTCAGCTCACCTATCTCTTGATCCACATTTTTCATATCGCGAAGGATAGCTTCTAAAGCGGTATTAAATTCTTCTGGAACTTTAATAGCTGATTCTGGATTTTTTATTTTTGCGCTAAGATCATCCATGGACTCCAATATTTTTTCCAGTCGTTCTTTCAGTTTTAGAGGATTTGTTTTGTCGTCGATATTATTTATTACTTTTGTGTATTCTTTAGAAATAATGTCCAGCTCCAGAGCAACGGCTCCGGCTGATATTTCTTTTCCACGCGACTGTTCCAGTTTGAAGGTTGTTATTTTTTGCTTATTTAAAAATTCTTTTTCACGCAAGTCATTTTTTTTATTTATCAACTTATTATACTTTGCCTGAAGTTCCAAAAGAGCGTCAGAAGCCCCTTCTTTTTGCCGGTTGGCAGATTCTTTTTGTTCAAATTTATTTTGTAGTTCGTCGATTTCTTTATTTAGCGCGGATATTTTTTTGCTCTTTTCTTCTATTTTATTTTTTTGTTCGGTGTATTGCTTATTGAGGCGGTGCCAAAGAGTGCCATAATATGCGTGCTCTAGAGAATGGAGTCGTTCTTTCATTTCGTCATATTTTTCCAGTTTTGAAACATGGCGCGAAAGCGTCCGTAAGCGGGGGTTTATTTCTGCTAACAAAACTTCTACCTGTCTTAAATTGTCGGATGCGCTGTTTAGTTTATTTATAGAAGAATGGCGCTTTATCTGAAATTGGCGCACCCCGGCTGCCTCGTCAAAAAAATCTTTTCTTTCGCGGGGCGACTGCATAAGAACCGCGTCAACCATTCCTTGTCCGATAACGCTGTATGTTCTTTGTCCAAAATTTGCCTGTGCTAAAAGAAGAATAATATCTTGCAGGCGTACCTTTTTTTTATTCAAAAAATATTCATTGTCGCCATTCCGGTATAGCCGGCGGGTTATTGCCATCTCGGAATAGTCTACTGGTGCGCGATGGTCGGCATTATCTAAATAAATGGTTGCTTCAGCAAAACCGGAGCGCGTTTTTCGTTCCGAGCCGGAAAAAATAACATCCGCGCTTTTTTTGGCGCGCAAAAGTTTGGTGCTTGTTTCACCCAAAACCCAGCGGATAGAATCCGCTACACAGGATTTGCCCGATCCGTTCGGTCCGACAATCGCTGTAATCCGTCGACCGGTTTTTGGGAACTCTAAAACGGTCTTATTGGCAAATGATTTAAACCCTTGTATTTCCAGTTTCTGTAGATACATACATTATTATAATAGTAGATAAAGGCGCCATTGACAAGCCTGACAAGATGGGAAATTACATAATACATAATATGTAGCATGAGGTAATGATTTTTATATCTTGACATTATTATGGTTTCGTAATACTATTATATATTCTCTTATGCCCCGTATAACTGCCTCTGGGAGTGTCGCCTCTCAAAATGATTGAAAAGTAAATTATACGGGAATAAATATTTTTTAAAATTT
>JAHINX010000067.1 GCA_018895765.1 Patescibacteria group bacterium | reverse complement strand
TTCCGGGAATTGTATTTATTTCCAAAAAATAAATTTTTCCGTTTTGCAAAATCATGTCCGTCCGGCTCATTCCACGACAGCCGATTATTTTGTGGCAATTCAGGGCAGCCCGTTGAATCTTTTGAATCAGACCGGCAGAAAAATTCGCAGGTGTAATTTCCAAGCTCGCGCCCTTTTTGTATTTGGAATTATAATCAAAGTAATCAGAATTTTTCGGAACTATTTCTGTCGGCAACAAAGCGACAGGCCGTCCGGCTTTTTCAAAAACTCCGCAACTCGCTTCCCTGCCTCGGACGAACAGCTCTGCCAAGATTTCATCATCCATTTTAAAAATTTTTTCCATTGCGGGCAGAAGCCGGCTTTTTTCTTTTACGATTTCAATGCCATAGCTGGAACCCAGCTTGTTTGCTTTCAAAATACAAGGAAAAGAAACGCAATTTCCAATTTTTTGCAAATATTTTTTCCGATTTTTGAAAAAATCGGCTTTTGTTATAAAAACATCATCCAAAATCTCGGCGCCGCGGAAATTATTTTTGGACAAAATTTGTTTTGTTCTTTTTTTATTATTGGCAATGGCGCTTGCCAGAGAGCCGGAGCCGGTAAATGGAATCTTGGCTTTTTCCAAAAGTTTTTGAATTGCGCCGTCCTCCCCAAATGTTCCGTGGAGCGCTATGAACACAGCGTCATAATTTTTTTGAAGTTCTCCAATCGCGTCATGTTCTAAAACTTCTTTTTTACCAAACGCCCATTTATTTTCCCGGCTTATAATTATTGTATCTGGCTTATAATTTTTTAATCTCAAACAAGCGCCATAAATCGCCTTCGCGCTTTTTATGCTGACCTCGTGCTCTGCCGACGGCCCGCCTCCCAAAATCGCTATTCTTTTTTGTTTTGGCATAAATTTCAATTGTTAGAAACCGCATTATAATAAATAATTTTTTCCACAATTTTCATACACTCACCGCGGTTTTTGAATTGTTTTAGGCGATATATATAATCACAAACTTCAGCCGTCAATGTTTTTGAATTTTGCAATTTACCGGATGCTCTGCGAAATAAAGCAATAACGGATTCGTCTAAAGAAAAATCTGTTTTTTGTTGGAGCAATATCGCCCGAGCAGCTTGAATATGCTCCAGATATGGCCGAGCGGGACAATAAACAATTTTTTTCTCTGCCAGGCCGGCAACACATCCGTCTTCGTAAAGCTGGCCAGCGCCAATATCAAATACTATTTTATCCAAATTAAACGGAGCTCCCGCGAGAAATCCCTCAATAGTCGCCGGCAATTGAAATTTTTTAATATGATAGGTTTCTTGCAATGGCCAAATATCAACACTCTGCCCCTGATATAAAAGTTCTATTCCGCCAAAAAAATTGCACTCGGCGCCGGGCAAACCAAAAAGAACGTCCGGCGCAATATTCCCTATAGTAATATCTATATCCCGATGCATTATATCTGCGCCTCGCAGAGTATCGCGAAGAAAACCGCCGACAACCAAAATAGGGCCGGCAGATGGAAAACTTTTTTTGAGAAAAGCGCGCAATTCTTGGAGAATATTATTTTTTGAATATTGTTCCAATAATATTTTTTGCGCTGTTTCAAATGTTAGCTGGTGCATAATTCAAACTTTTTGTTATCTCAAAACGCTCTGGTATCTCAAAAGTTTGGCGTATTCGCCGTCAGGATTTTTTATCAAGTCGCCGTGCTTTCCGGATTCAACAATATATCCGTTTTTTAAAACCAAAATTTTATCCGCCTGTTCAACCGTGTGCAACCTGTGGGCAATTATAAAAGTCGTCCTTCCTTTCATCAGTTCGTCCAATGATTCGTGAATTATTTTTTCGGTCGCGCTGTCTAAATGCGCCGTTGGCTCGTCAAGAATCAAAATTTTTGGATTCCGCAAAAACGCCCTTGCCAATGCCGTGCGCTGGCGCTCGCCACCGGAAAGCTTCAGCCCACGCTCGCCAACAACAGTTTTCCATTTTTTCGGCAGTTTTTCAATAAAATCCAGAAGATGTGCCTGCCTGGCCGCTTTTTCCACTTCTTCTTTTTTTGCGGAAGGTCTGCCATAACGGATATTTGCCTCAATAGTGTCGTGAAACAAGGTTAAATCTTGCGGAACATAAGCCATTTGCGAACGTAGAGACATCAAATTTATTTTTTCGCTCTTGATTCCTCCGAACAAAATATTCCCCTTTGTCGGCTTGTAATATCCTCCCAGCAAATCCACTATTGTTGTTTTGCCTTCTCCGGACTCTCCGACAATAGCAACCCGATCCCCTTCTCTTACGCTAAAATCAACATCTTTCAAAATCTCCCTTCCTTTTTGATAAGCAAATACAACGTGCGAAAATTGAACACCACCCCTCAATTCCACATCCTTGCCGCTTTCAAGGTTTTCCGCAGGCGAGTCCATAGCTTTTGTGATAGTTTCATAATCAACTTTCGTTTTTACAAAAACCCTAAATTGCCACTGCACAAACCTGATATAGCCAAAAATTGAAAAAACATAAGCCACGACAGCAGTAAGCTGGCCAAAACTAAAAACATCATTTGTAAAATTTATAGCTCCGAGCATTAGGGCGGCAAAAGAAACGGTCACAAGAATTGCATTCTGAAAATTAATTTGCCTTTTATCAACCTTTGAAAATTGTTTAACTTTTATTTCAAACTTGTCCCGTAATTTTTTGAGTTGGTTATTAAAATATTTTTCGTTGCTTGTTGATTTTACAACCAAAGCATTTCGCAAGCCGTCCCATCCAAATTGGTCCACATCGCGCGCGGATTGATTATACGTATCTCTCGCATCTTGCCAATTGTCTGAATTTTTAAAGGTATATAATAAAAATACGGCGATTCCGAATGTCAAAACGCCCCCTATCCGCCAATCAATAAAAAATAAATATGATAAAATGGCAATTACTGCCAAAATTGCCGGAATAAAATCAAAAATAGTTCCTTCGATCGCGCCCAGGAGATTCCATCTGAACATTGACAATTTATTAAAAATTTCCGGACTCTTTTTTCCATAGTGAAAAGAAAGGGGCTTATTTAAAAATTCGCCCAAGCTTTTGATGTTATAATCTTCCGAAACCATACTGGCAATCTGAAAGCCCTTTGCGGCAATATAAATGCGGAATCGCTCGGCTATGAGCCGGATTAAAAACCAGGCCAAAAGCGCTCCGCCATAGATATAGATGACCTTGCCTTCTTTTGCCAAATCAAAACCATAGCCCATCAGAATCGGCGCCACCATATCTAAAAGAGCGGCCAAAACCGCTACTGCGCCACAAAAAATTGCCATTCCCTTATACGGTTTCAACTGCCAAAAAATAAACTTTATAAACTCTTTCATAACTATATTTTAGCATTTTTTTGAGAAATAAAAAAGAGCCGCGATAGCTCTAATTATTGGATAGCCCGAACTTCTCTTATAAAACACATTTGATTTCGAGTGAGCTCCCAGAATTTTTTTGAAAGCATTTTGTGCAATTCCTACAAAAAATCCAGCGCTTGGCGCTGAACAGATTTTTAACCTTTACTATCGGGTGCTCGGCACCCGATAGTTTTACGGACAGCATAAAAATTATAGTTCTCCCATTTTCTCTTCTAATTTTATCCAGTCCTCTCGTAAAGATCCTGACTTTTCAAACGACCCAAGAATAATATCGTCTAATTGGGATTCGGTTTTGTCGCACTCAGCCAAGTCATCTTCTAAAGAAGCTATAGACCTAAGATCCTGTTCTTTGGGCGGTTTTTTCAATTCTTCATCCAACATTTCTTCTTTTTTGGTTTTAATGGCAATAAAACGCTTATATAAGTCAAGGGCTTTTTTGCGGATGCGTTCTACTTCCTCCATGCGGATTTCAACTCCATGACTTATGGGTATACTTTCATTTTTCATATTTTGTATTATAACTTTTCGGGCTTAGACGCCCAGCTTATCGCTTATTTGCATAAAATTTTTTAATTTAATCACCCGGGTCTTTGTCGAAAAGTATCATATCAAAAACATTATTTATTGTATCTTTACAATACCACAAGTCCAATCAAGGCGCAAAAAAGCTCTATACCTTAAGGATTCTCTCCTGTTTCTTGCAAAGCTGCTTGTATGATTTTTTCTAAATCCCGATGGTTCCCATCATCTGCCCTCTTCAACGCATCAATATATTTTTTTCTACCTGTTTTTGTTTCCGCCTTCAACTCAATCGGCGGCAATTTCAAGTTCAACAAAAGTATATTCATAAGGAGCCGCCCAATCCTTCCGTTATAATCCAAAAACGGGTGTATCCATAAAAATCTATGATGCGCCCATGCTAAAAACCCTGTAAGTTCATTGATAAAGTTATCGTCATCTATGGGTGGCAAATGTTTTATGCGTTTATTTATGTCGCGGCACATGTCTTCTATTAATTGCGGCACTAAATAAAATTTTGGCGGCATATGTTTTGATACTTCGACTTCTGTTTTTCTAAACCTTCCTCCCATTTTGGGAAATATCCAGCCAAACGCAATTTTATGAATTTGTTTTATTCCAATAGAGGAAACCGGCATAGGGCTTTTATTGGTTTTTGATAATATAAAATCCCACGCTCGTTTTGTACCCTCTATTTCAAGAGGTATAAGTTTTGAGCGTGGAATAATTCCAAATGAAGTTTCTTTATAGCTTGTTTCACCTTTTCTTTTGACTGGCATGTTTTGTTTCTATTTTTTTTAAAATTTGCGCCACCATTTTTTTGGTCGTGCTTGGATTTTCTGTTTTGGTGGTTCTGTATAGCATCTTCTTTTCAAATGCCCGAAGATATGCCTGCTGTTTTTGCGGGCTTTTTCTATATTTTAAAAATAATTTTGATAGGTTTTTCGTTGTCATATTTTTTTATATTATAGCATGATTTTTTCAAAATACAAAAAAGCTCCGGACTTGCATCGGAGCTTGGGGGGCGGGAAAGTTAGTTATCGGAGTTTATGGAAAAGAGCTTCTTGATTTTCTCGCGGACTTCTTGTGGTATCGCTTCCTTACAAAGATCGGGAAAATTATCCCACGGATTAGTTAGTATGGCAAATCCTCCATCGTCCGCTTTTGCGTTCTCGTCTTCGTCTGTGAATGCTGGCGCATTTGCTTTTGTGGCAGTATCCGGCAATTCGGTAATAATACATCCGCACCGAGGGCAACGCATTGTCTTTTCCTCCCTTCAATATACTGGTTTTATATTAGCACACCTTTTAAAAAAATCCAGCACTTGGGCGTCGGATGCTAAAATGCTTCCTCGATCACCATCATATCAAGTTAGAATATATAATCATTATCGTCATCAATGTCAAATCCCGGAGGTGGATTAGGATCTTGATAGGCGGCATGTTTCTGTGCTAATTCTATAGCATCTTGCATAGATATTTGATGTAGCATGACAGGAACAATATGCCTTTCGATTGAATCATTCTTTTTGTCTGCGTTTTGCTTATTTTCTTCTTCTTCATATTTATATCCGCACCGAGGGCAACGCATTATTTTCTTCCTCCTCTCTAATGTGTTGGTTTTATATTAGCAAAAAAAGTGTGCGAAGTCAAAAAAAAGCTCCGAATTGCTTCGGAGCTTGGGGTGGGGAAAAAAGAACGGTGGGTCAGTTGGCGGTTGGGTCGGAGTCGTCGGAGTCGTTGGACTCCTCGCGTTCCAGCTCGCAGAGATTGAGCCGAAGCAGCCAGGCAGCATCCTCATGTGCCTTGCGTCGCTCTTCCGCTTCCTCTTTGGTCGCAGGGCGAAAGAGAAGCGCGCGAAGCTGTTCACGAGTAAGATGGGCGGTAGATCTCATGGGTGTCTCCTTGTTGCGACTTGAACTTTCCCCACTCCGATATGATTATCGGAGTGGGGATTCTTTTACTCGTTATCTTGTTCGTCTTTTTCCTGCTCCAGCTCCCACTGAAGCTCATTTCGAAGCATTACCTCGTCAATCGCCGCCATCGCCTCCAGTGCCTCGCGCCTTCCTTTGGCTCCGCGGTTCTTGGGTAAGCACTCCTCTAACGATATGGTCTGTCTTGTTTCTTGCTTGCTCATCCTTCGCTCCTTTGTTCTTTGTTTACCCAATTTTACCAGATTTTCCCAATTTTGTCAAGAGTAAATTTTACAAAGTCAAAAAAAGCTCCGGACTTGCGTCGGAGCTTGGGGGCGGGAATTTTTTAGTCTATTTTGTAGTTTACCCACGACCTTGTCGAACTTCCTCATTACTTCGGTCTGTTCGTCCGTCAGAGGCGGGTACTCGCGATCAAGATATCTCATAACTCTCCTCCTTGTTGTTTCTGTTTCCCCACCCCGATGGTTATCGGGGTGGGAAGAAAAGCTACTCACTGTCTGGGTCAGAATCGGAGTCAGACTCGATGAAGAAGTCAGCGTCAAAAAGATTACCAAGCGCCTTCAAGTATGTTTCAAAAGCTTCCGCTTGTAGCTCCCGACTCCGGTTCCCTATCTGTCGGCGGAGGTCGTCTATACGCCTTGCATCCTCAACTAACTCCTCGTGCGTATAATCCTTGAATTTCTTGGACTCCATGGCCTATCTCCCAGTCAGAAACTAATTTCCCCACCCGCAGAATTGCAGGTGGGGATTTTTTTAGCCGTTCTTCAGCAGAACTCTTACTTCCTCCGTCAACTCATCAAGAAGTTGGCCTCTCTTTTTGCGCGCCTCCTCAATGCGAGGAATAATCGTCTTTAGAGCGGTGTTTTCCGCTTCCGCCCGATTTGCAAAACTCTTGAGAAATTCGTCTAGCTCGACACAAAGCCGTTTCTCCTCGTCAAAGGCGATATCCAGTTTTTGATAAAGCTCCTCCAGAGAATCAAGCATCTTTTTCTCCATTTCCCTTTTGGTGCTTATAATAGCACAAAATCAAAGATTTGTCAAGCATACGGGTAAAAAAATCCGCCTCGATAGCCATCGGGGCGGAGTGGTGAGAAAGAACTCTATAAGTAGCTTGGCGACAAATTTGTGTATTTTACCCAGCGTCCGCAACAAGAAACCGAAAAAATCGGATCGGCATTCTGATGCCAAGATGTCTTTTCTGCGCGCCAGTTATCAACAAAACTGGCATCGCCGGATGTTTCCACAATCTCTAACCCGGCAATGAATATTTTGCAAGGAGCATTAATTCTATTAAAATATTTCTCCGCAGTCACCCTTCTTCTAAAGGTTTCAATGAACCGAAAGGTCCTTTTTCTTCTCTGATTATCCCTTCTCTCTCTAAAACAAACAACTGCAAAGGCGGCATTAGATATGTCTCCAAAACTCATTTCGTTAACTCTATGTTGCATAGATGCGCTTGTGCTCTTATACATCACTCACCTCCGCGCTTGTCATTTTATTTATAATATCATAAATTTTTGATTTTGTCAAGTAAAAGTAAAAGATTTTACCCAAATTTAGCAAAAACAAGACAAAAAACTTAACACAAAAATAACAAGATCAAAACCCCCTCTAACTCCCCTCTCCAAGCCGGATTTATAAATAGATTATTCCGTTTAGACACTTTTTCCAAAAAGCAAAGTTATTATCCTAAAACTGAGCCAGAGGCCTTAGTAAGGGGGAGAAAAACGGATTAAAAAAGACACGATTTCTCGTGTCTATAATTAAATCCCTCCTAACCTCCCTTCTCCGAAGGGAGGAAAAATCATAAAACTATTTGCCAGTCCAATGTCTCGCCTGCCAAAAATGGCACAATCGGTTCGATGGCTTCGCCGTCCAAATCACGGGTATACGCCAAAGGAACCTTCCATGGTCTTTTTTCTAGAACTAATTTGCCTGTATTCAAAGGAAGCCCATAGAACTCTGCGCCAAAGCGAGATGTAAAATCCTCCAGCCGATGCAGGGCGCCGACAGCTTCAAAAATTTGCGCCAAAAGAGGCATTACAACCGGCGCAGAAAAAACGCCTGCTTTTGCCTTGGCGCGCTCTTTTTGCCATTTCCAATGCGGAGCGCTGTCAGAACCGAAAAAGAATTTTGGATTTCCGCTTGTTACAGCGTTTATCAAAGCTACCATATCTTCTTTGCTCTTTGCCGGTGGCTTACAATAATTATGCGGATTACTAAATACATCATCACGGGTTAACCAGAGATGGTGAGCCGTGATTGTTCCTGCAACTCGCGCGGGGTATCTTTCCAACAGCTTAACCATATAAGCGGTTGTCACGTGCTCCCAAACGATTTTCAGCCGGGGAAAATTTTGATAAATCCACCAAAACGGCCCGATAAGAAACTCATCTTCGGCATAGTCACTATGCATTTCCGGCATTTCAGCGTGAATTGAAAGAACTATTCCCCTTTTTTCCATTTCCGCAAATACCGGTCCAAGACGCTCTACATCCAAGACTCCTTGCGCGGAGCCGGTTGTCGTTCCTTTTGGATAAAGCTTTGCCGCAAGAACATTTTCCCACACTTGCGAC
This sequence comes from Patescibacteria group bacterium, assembly GCA_018895765.1. GTDB lineage: Bacteria > Patescibacteriota > Patescibacteriia. Next base: position 13,264 of record JAHINX010000067.1, on the reverse strand, counting down.
CATGCAATATTACCCACAAGCGTTTTATCTGTCAGGTAAAGTGTGCGAAGCGCGCGAAAATCTTTAAATCCCTGCTTCTCGCAATATCTGTCCAGTTCCCTAAAATATTCTTTGACTTTATACGTGCTGATAAGCGGCTTAGTCAAATTCGGCATTACAAGCGCCCTCTCAAAAACCTGCGCCGTAAAAGGCAAAACGCGCCTCAGCATTTCTCCTTCGCGGAGATGAACATGAAAATCATCCGGCCTGCGGATTACAAGCGTTTCCATCAGAGACCTCCGCCTTCTCTCTTTGCACATTTCTGCGCAAAAGCAATGATGCTTTTAACCTTCCATGGCGTAAGCATTGCAACAGAACCCAGAAAAACTGAATCTGCGCCTGCATAAAACAGCAGTTCCGCATCTTCTTGGCTTAGTAGGCCGCCTCCGGCATTGATTGGTTTTGTAATACCTATTTCCCGGGCTCTTATTATCCAATCTACAACTAATGCCAAAAGCGGTTTTCCGGAAAGTCCGCCTCCACCGTATTTTGCCAAAGGCGACTCATTGCTTCCAAAAAGCCCCCTCCAATCAATCTCATCCGACAATTTTCCCCAAGGAATGGTATTTGATATACAGATGGCGTCGCATGACGCAAAATCAGCTACTTCTTTTAGAGTTTCCGGCGATGTGAGAACGCTGAATTTTGGCATCAGTGGAATATTCACAAAACAACGCGCCAAAGCCAGGGAACTATACACCTCATCCACAAATTCGTCTTCATCAAATTCCACACTTACATTTGGACAGGAAAAATTTATCTGCAAGCCGATTTTGGATTGAAACTCCGGCAAAAACCGCTTTAGCATTTCCATAAATCCTAAAAGCTCAAGCCGTCTTTCGCGAACAGTTCCCGCAACCGACATAAATGAGATAAAAAATGGCTCTTGTCTTTTTTGCCACTCGCCTGTTTCAAAAAGCGCCGATGCGCCCGGGCCTGATAGCCCAATCGCATTCAATACTACGCCTTTGGCTGAATATACCCTTACACAATCCGGAAACCACTTTTTTGGCCTATACTTTTTATCAAGATCCATATATCCCAAACGCGATTCCAAGGTTGTTGTTTTGGCAACAAATGTAGAGCCGTCAAAATTCAATCCGAACGACCTCCAGAGCTTATGAAACCAATACCCTTCTCCAAAAAAACCGCGAACGCCCGTAGCATCCAAGACTTTTCCAAAGTCAATTCCTCGAAGAATCATCGTCACTCTCCTTCTTTGTCAAATAACTGCCCTTAATTTAGCATAAATTAAATAAAAAAACAAGGGTTTGATATTTTTTATTCAAACTGCTAAGATACTATAAAGGAGAGAGCTATGACACCTACACTCCTGCTATTTTTAGGCATTTTGACCGGTTCTATTATAATGCTCTTTGTATATAAGAAACTAAGCACAACGCTCTATGACGAAGAAAACAAAGCAAAAAAAACCTGTTCTTTTTATCTAAAATTATTTAAATTTTCTGCTATAATTTCATTCTTTATTATAATATTAGAGATTTTCAAAATCACACACCCCTAATCCGCAAATTCGCGGATTTTTTATCTCTTGACAAGTATAATAATGTATGGCAAACTTAAACTATATATTAGCACTCCCCCTTTGGGACTGCTAACGACCCTAAACGCTAATATTATTTATTAATCCTAAACGCTAATTGTTAACCGCTAAACGCTACTCCTATGATGCAAAAATTTACAACAAAATCACAAGAGGCATTACAGGCCGCTCAAAATATAGTTTTTGATAGAAAGCACGCTTCAATTGAACCGGCTCATCTTTTGGTTGCCCTTTTAGAACAAAAAAACGGGGTAGTCCCGACTATTTTTAATAAACTGGAAATCAATCAGGAAATTTTGAATACAAATCTAAAAAAACTTTTATCCTTTATCCCTCGCTTGCCGGAAACAACAACAGAACTGCGCGTTAGTCCGCAAATGGCGCGGATTCTGCATCAGGCTGAAAAGGAGGCGGAAAATCTGAAAGATGATTTTATCAGCACCGAGCATCTGCTTCTTTCCCTTATCTCTATACAAAGCAATGTCTCCGAACTTCTTTTACGGCTTGGCGTTTCCTATGACGCCGTGCTTCAAGTTTTGGCTGACATCCGCGGAAACCAGAAAGTGGATAATCCGGAACCGGAGGCAAAATATCAGGCCTTGGAACGCTATTCAAAGAATTTGACCGAACTCGCCCGCAAAGAAAAGCTTGACCCTGTTATTGGCCGGGATGAAGAAATAAGACGCTTAATGCAGGTTCTTTCGCGCCGGACAAAAAATAATCCGGTTCTTATCGGTGAAGCCGGAACCGGAAAAACCGCTATTGTCGAAGGTCTTGCCCAAAGGATTGTTTCCGGAGATGTCCCTGAAACCATAAAAAATAAAGAGCTTATTTCACTGGACTTGGGTTCGCTTATCGCCGGGACAAAATTCCGTGGAGAATTTGAAGACCGCCTAAAAGCGGTTGTAAAAGAAATAGAAAAGTCCGCCGGAAAAATAATCCTTTTTATTGATGAACTTCATACTCTTGTGGGAGCAGGCGCATCAGAGGGCGCGATTGACGCCTCAAACCTCCTGAAGCCGGCCCTAGCGCGGGGAGAACTTCATGCAATTGGCGCGACCACTCTGAAAGAATATCAAAAATATATTGAAAAAGACCCCGCCCTGGAACGCAGATTTCAGCCGGTCTATGTCCAAGAACCAACTATTTCCGACACAATAGCAATTTTGCGCGGAATAAAAGAAAAATATGAAGTTCATCATGGCGTCCGTATTACCGATCCGGCAATCGTTGCGGCAGCAACTCTCTCCAGCAGATATATTACCGACCGCTTTTTGCCTGATAAGGCAGTGGACCTTATAGATGAAGCCGGAAGTGCTTTGCGGTTGCAGGTTGATTCCCAACCAACTGAATTAGACCAGCTAAAACGCCAGCTGATGAAATTTGAAATTGAACGCCAGGCCCTTAAAGGCGAAAAAGACGAGCAGTCAAAAGAACGGCTCTTAAAACTTGAGCGCGAAATCGCGGAAACCCGCGAAAAGGCAAACCAACTTGAATTAAAATGGAAAAATGAAAAAGAAGTTATTGAAGGGTTTAATAAAATTAAAAAAGAAATCGAACGCAAGCGCGCTTCAGCAGAAATTTCTGAACGCGCGGGAGATCTCCAAAAAGTAGCGGAAATCCGTTATTCAAATATTCCTGAACTTGAAAAGCAATTATTTAATCAAGAAAAAAAGCTTAAAACAATACAAAAAGGAAGCCGAATTTTAAAACAAGAAATCACAGAAGAAGATATAGCCGGCGTTGTTTCCCGCTGGACCGGTATTCCTGTTGCCAGGATGCTTGAGGAAGAAGCCGAGAAACTGGCGAAAATGGAAGACGAACTTCATGGCCGCATTATCGGACAAGACGAGGCAGTGCGAGCCGTCTCCAATGCCATTCGCCGTTCGCGCGCAGGCATCTCGCCCGAAGAAAAGCCAATCGGTTCTTTTATTTTTTTGGGTCCTACGGGTGTCGGCAAAACCGAACTGGCAAAAGCAGTCGCGGAGTTTTTATTTAACGATGAGTCCGCCATTATCCGTCTTGATATGTCCGAATATATGGAAAAATACTCTGTTTCCAAAATGGTTGGTTCGCCTCCGGGCTATGTTGGCTATGAAGAAGGCGGACAATTGACTGAGCTTGTGCGCCGAAGACCATATTCCGTAATTCTTTTGGACGAAATTGAAAAAGCCCATCCGGAAGTTTTTAATATTTTATTACAGATTTTAGACGACGGGCATATGAAAGACTCAAAAGGAAGAAAGGTAAATTTCAAAAATACAGTTATCATAATGACGTCAAACCTGGGAAGCGATCAAATCCTTTCCGCCGCCTCAAAAAGCGATCTTGGATTTACCGCAGAAAAGAAAACCAATGACGGGAAAGAAATTGAAGATAAGATAAATTCGCTTTTGCGCGAACAATTTAAACCGGAATTTTTAAACCGTTTAGATGAAACGATTATCTTTAAAGCGCTTTCTAAAAAAGATCTCCGACAAATCGTTGAATTACAAATTGAGCTTCTAAAAAAACGTTTAGCTGGAAAACGGCTTGGACTTGAAATATCTGACGACGCTAAAAAATACTTATGCGAAAAAGGATACAATCCTTCGTTTGGCGCGCGTCCGTTAAAACGACTGATTCAATCAGAAATTCTTGACCCGGTTGCAATGCTTATTATCAAGAAAAAATTCCGCGAAGGAGATGAAATAAAAATTGAAGCTGATGGAGATAAATTGAAATTTAGCAAGTAAAAATTTTTCATTTTATCGCCAAAAAAATTGCGCAGTTCTACAAAAACAAAAGAGGCTCTGGAAAAGAGCCTCTTTTGTTTTTAAAAAATATTACCTGTTGCTTCCTTTAGCTTATTTTGATATCCTTTATAGTATATGAAAAAACTCATAATAGCTTTAATATTAGGAATGTTTCTATTGCCTCTCCCCTCTTATGCCTTTAATGAAGACTTTATAATTTCCGACCAGGAACTCGCTGACTATAGCTCAATGTCTTTAGAAGAAATACGGGGTTTTTTATCGGAGAAAAATAGCTTCCTATCTTACTTCGCAGATTTTTATCCAGGCACCGGAATGTTTATGGATGGCGCGCAAATAATTTACAACACGGCGCAAGAATTTAAAATAAACCCAAAATTTATTCTTGTGATGCTTGAAAAGGAGCAAAGCTTGATTACATATTCTTCAATAAATATGAGACGGCTTGATTGGGCAATGGGTTATGCGGTCTGCGACAACTGCGAGCTTAATCACCCGCTTGTTGCCCAATACCGCGGATTTGCCAAACAGGTTTATTTTGCGGTAAATAGAATTATGAATACCTTTATTTCCGACCTTCAAAACCAAGGCGCCACGCATACCGGCTTTGGTCCTGGGATCAGTAAAAAAGTTGATTACAGCTATTGGATAACTCCGCAAAACAATGCCACTGCCGCACTCTATACCTATACTCCGCATTATCTTGGAAATAAAAATTTTTATCTTATCTGGACAAAATGGTTTTCAAGTATAGCATATCCCGACGGTTCTCTGCTTCAAGACGCCAAAACCGGCGGCATATATCTTATCCAAAACGGAACAAAGCGTCCCTTTGTAAGTAAAACTGTTTTCAAATCAAAATTTAGCGAAGAAAGCGTTATACCTGTCGGGCAAAGCGTCTTGCAAAAATATCCGACCGGTTATCCGATAAAATTTGCCGATTATTCATTATTGCAAGATAAAAACGGAAATCTCTATATGACCGTAGGCGATGAAGCGCGACCTTTTGAATCGGAAACTGTTTTTCGGTCAATCGGTTTCAGTCCCTTTGAATTGGAAGAAATAACAGCAGAAGACCTTTTATCCTATAAAATCGGCTCTCCAATAACTCAGGCAAGCGCATACCCTACCGGCGGGCTGTTGCAGTACAAAGAAACCGGCGGTGTTTATTGGGTTTATGACGGAAAAAAATATCCCATTTGGCACAAATCCGTATTAACAACACGCTTTCCCGGCCGAAATCTCACCCAGGTAAGCTCTAATGAACTTGACAAATATTCTCTTGCCGAACCGATAAAATTCTTAGATGGCTCGCTTGTAAAAGACGAAAAAGAACCAAATGTATATTTTATTTCCGATGGAAAACTGCGCTCAATCCCTTCGGAAGATGTCTTCCTGACATACGGCTGGAAATGGGAAAATATAATATGGACAAATTCCAAAGTACTCGGACTGTATGAGATGGGCGAACCGATTATGCTGAATGAAAATATCGGAGAAGCAACAACACAAATATTATTTAATTAAAATAATCAATAATTACCATGATATCCTTTGCCGCCATAACGCCTCACCCACCACTACTTATTCCAAATATCGGAAAAGACAAAATGGAAAAATTGGCAGTTACCAAAAAAGCTTTTCTAGATTTGGAAGAAAAAATTAAGAAAGCCAAGCTTGACTCTTTGCTTATTATTTCGTCAAGCGCAGAGATGCATTCTGCTACTTACGGTATTATCCTTTCGGAAAAATATAAAACCGATTTTAAAGAGTTTGGTGATTTTACAACCAAAATAGAGCTCTTCCCCGATGTGGAACTTATAGAAAAAATAAGGCATACGGCGCTGGATAATAACCTGCCCTTCAATTTGAGCCATAATGAAAACCTTGACTACAATTTTAGCGTTCCGCTTTTTTATCTTTTGCAAGATAAGAAAATAAAAGTTATCCCCTTTGTCCGCACTTATCAAGGTGCGAAAGAACACTATGAGTTAGGCCGGCTTATAAAGAAAATACTCGCCGAAAGCAATAAAAAAATAGGTATTATCGTTTCAGGCAATTTATCTCACCGCTCAAACGAAAAAAGCCCATTGGGATTTTCAAAAAACGGAAAAACCTTTAATGACAAATTTATTGAACTTTTGGAAACAAAGAATAACGCCGGACTTCTTTCATTTCCCGAAAAAATAGTTGAAGAAGCTAATGAATCAATCCTCTTGGGGACGGCGATGCTAATGGGAATTATAGATAAGATAAATTATAAACCGCAAATATTTTCATTTGAAGCTCCGCTCGGCATCGGTTATCTGGTATGTAATTTTAAGTTGATATAAAGATACCCGCTACTAAATACTGGTTTTATGTTCGCAAAAATCATACCCCTCACAAAGCTTCCCCGCAGATTTGATGAGTTTGATTACTCTGTTCCAGAAGAATTGGAAAATAAAATTAAACCCGGCCACTTAGTGGTCGTTTATTTTCGTAAAAGAAAAATTCATGGCGTAATAACCCGCGTTACAGAGAAGGTATCTATTGAAAATAAAAATATTAAAAAAATTGAAAGTTTAACGGATATTATTTTGCCCGGCTCACTTTTGAAATTATTTTCCTGGGCGTCAAACTATTATCTTTCATCGCCTGCTATTTTTTATAATTCTTTTATTCCCCAAATTGTTAAAGCACGCGTAAAAGAAAGAAATCTAACAAAAGAACCGCTCTCATTCTCTAAAGATGAATCAAGGGAGCTATATTCCGCTCTCCAAAAAATAGAAAAAAATAATTTGTTCTTTTTATTTGATAAAAGCCTAAAACAGACCTTGGGAGTGTTTATAAAACTGGCGCAAAAGGCCCTTCTAGAAAATGAGCAGGCTCTCTTTTTGGTTCCCTCTATTCAGGATATATCGCTCTTTGCTCCCTATCTTAATAATGTATTTGGAGACCGTCTTCTTCTCTGGCATAGCAAGCTAAGCCAGGGCGAGAAATTTACTCTTTGGCAAAAAATCTTAAACAAGCACCCCTTAGTTGTCCTTGGAACAAGACCGAGTGTTTTTTTGCCTTTTAGAAAACTTTCTTTTTCTTTTATATATAACTCTTCGTCGGAAGATCATAAACAGTGGGATCAGAACCCGCGGTATGACGCAAAAAAAGTACTATCGGAATATTCGGCAAATTTTGGCACAAAAATTATTTTTAGCGATATTCTACCAGAACTCGCAATATACAAAAAAATAAAAGAAGAATTAATTATTCTCCTTAATAACCCTCCGGCAAAAAATAATTTTTCTTTAGTTGATATCAGAAAAGAAAAAAATCCCGCATCTCCTCTTTTTAGTTTCCCGCTATATGAGATGATAAAAGAGGCAAAAGAAAAAAATAAACAGGTGATTTTGTTCTTAAACCGCAGAGAAAAAGACTCGCTTATGATCTGTGGCGATTGCAATTATATTTTCAAATGCCCGGAATGCAAAAATCCTTTCAGTATTGACAATAACTCATTTTTATGCTATCATTGCAACATAAAAAAAGAGATTGAAACGGCCTGTCCAAAATGTAAAAATACCCGCTTAAAACCTCTCAGAATAGGCATAGAGAACTTTAAAAAAATACTAGAGAAAGAGTTTGCCGGTATAAAAATTCAGACAATGACAAAGTGCGATGCGGTAGAATCCTTTCACTCGGACATTCTCATTACAACCGATTATTTCTGGAAAAACATTCTGCCAAAGATTGATATGAAAATGGTTTATGCAGTTGCGCTTCTGGATTTTGACTTTTATCTTATCCGTCCAGAGTTCAACCAGCAAGAAGGCGCGGCAATGGCATTATACAGATTCTTACAACTTTCAAAAGAAGCGGACGTAAGAGCGCTAATACAAACCACAAATCTGGAAAATATACTATTTTCCAACTGGGAGAATATGTATGATAATGAGTTGAACGAACGTAAAGAAATGAGTTATCCTCCATATTTTCGCCTTATAAAAATTATATGCAAAGGAGAAAATAGCGACGAACTTGAATTAAACGCCAAAAACCTATATAATGAATTATTGAAAAAGGAATTTAACGCGAGCGCGCCTTTTGCGCCCTTTCATAAAAAACGGACAAAAAATTATTTAATGCATATTATTTTGAAAGAATCGCTGGATAAAAATTTATCAGCTCTTAAAAATATTATCCCCGATAAATATCAAATAGACGTAGACCCGATATCAATATATTAAATTAGGTTTTAGGTGTTAGGTATTAGGTGGTTAGGTTTTGGTGTGAAAAATTTTCAAAGAAATTTTTTCACTAATTATTATGTCCCGATAAACATCGGGACACCTTAGCCTAACAACCTACAACCTAAAACCTAATCCCTTATTATTATGATTATAACCTATCCAAACAATTTATTGCGCCAAAAATCCACTGCGATTAAAACGGATGAATTTTCTAGTCCAAAAATTAAAAAATTAATAGCGGACATGCGCCACTCTATAAAAGAAGCGGGCGGAGTGGGCCTTGCCGCAGTCCAAATCGGCATATTAAAAAGAATTATTTTGGTAGAAATTGGCGAGGAAATAAACGTATATATAAACCCAAAAATAACCAAGCGGTCCCTTAAAAAAATTGCCATTGAAGAAGGGTGCCTTTCCGTTCCCGGAAAAAACGGATATGTAAAAAGAAGCCAAAAAATAACCATCAAGGCGCTGAATGAGAAAGGTGATGTAGTGAAGATGAACTTGGAAGATATTCCCGCAATTATCTTTCAACATGAAGTTGACCATCTAGATGGAATTCTATTCATTGACAAGATTGTCAATGAATAAATTATACTAATTATTCTAATTTCTAATTATTCTAATCAATACCCAATGCCAAATGACAAAATAACTAAAAGGATACCCTGTGTCATCCCGAGCGAGGAGCCCAACGACGAGTCGAGGGATCTCACACTATAAAATATTATGAGATCTCTCTCTGAGTACGGAACTCGGTCGAGATAACTTCGTTATTTTAGACATTAGACATTTTTTAATTAGTGCTTGATTAGAGTAATTAGAATAATTAGGTTAATTAGGTTAATTTATGAACATAATTTTTTTCGGCACAAACGATTTTGCTCTTCCGGCTCTGCAACCTTTGGCAGAGAATTTTAATATTGTTTTGGTTGTTACGAAGCCGGCAAAACCGGTCGGAAGAAAACAAATTATATCCCCCACCCCCATAGAAGCCAAGGCAAAACAATTGGGTTTGAATATAATTGCTCCAGAAAATTTTGGCAGTGAAACGATAAGTCAAATAAAAAAACTTGCCCCGGATTTATTTGTAGTTGTAGATTATGGAAAAATTATTCCACAAGAAATTTTGGATATTCCAGCACGTGGCGCAATAAATATCCATCCATCCGCTCTTCCCAAATACCGTGGTGCCTCCCCTCTTCAGTCCGCAATTTTAAATGGGGAAAAAGAAACCGCAATTAGTATAATGCTGATTGATAAAGAGATGGATCATGGACCGATTTTGATGCAAAAAAAAGTTATAATTCTACCAAATGATACTTACGGTTCGCTTTATACCCGCCTATCTCAGGAATATCCGGAATTATTAATAGACACAATTAAAAAATATCTTTCCGATAAAATTACACCACAGGAACAAAATCATACAAAGGCGACTTTTACAAAACTCTTAAAACGTGAAGATGGAAAAATTGATTGGACAAAACCGGCTTCAGAAATCGAAAGAATGATCCGCGCTTATGACCCCTGGCCCGGAGCTTTCTGCGAATACACCGGCAAACGTGTAAAGATCCTCAAAGCATCTATGCCCCCCAAAAATTACCCCGATAAACACCCCGGACAATTCTTTAAAACCCCGTCTGGCGGACTTGCCACCGGCTGTGGACAAAATACAACTCTACTTATCCACAACCTCCAGCCCGAAAGCAAAAAACCGATAACCGGAGAAGAATTCGTAAAAGGATATGTAAAAGAATCATATAATTAATTATATGATTCTTTTACATATTAAAATACCATCCCTTGCAGGATGGATTTTGTTTGTCATTTTTTTCTGCTAATGCACAATCTTCGTGTTCTCTCATAAGCCATCTTATAAAAATCAAAACATTTTTGGCTTACAGAACACTTATGCACACTTTTTGGATACTCCCCCTCGCTTGCCCAACGTTTTATATCTTCTTCTCCGGGCGCATCAGGGCATCTGCAAACGCGCGGATTAAGTATTGCTTCCAAAAATATTTTCAATGGCAGAGTATCGTTATTTTGCATTCTGGCCTCCTTTATAAAACTAACGTTTTTTAACTAAGAGTCTTAATGATTCCGATAAGAGTAAGATGGCCTTATCATGCTTTTTTTCCAAATCTGTCAGCCTTTTTTTCAAGTCCCTTATTTCATCTTTCTGCCGATCAATTATTTTTTCATAGGTATTGATGAGTCTGTCCTTGTTTACTCCAGCTAACTTTGGCATCTTCTCCTCCTTTATACTCCCCTGATGAGCAATAGCCCTTTAATTATTTCTTCCGGCAATCCAAAAAAGAAATTGCGGGCATTTTGGAATGCCACAACCGTCCTAAAACACTTATGCATATTATCCGGCATTTTTGTATTTTCTCGATATTCAAATGCCAACTTTAAAATATCTTTTAAGCAAAGCGTGCCATCATGCGCACAAACTGGTTTTTCAAGTAATTGCCAAATAGCATAAAGCTTTCTGATTTTAGATAGCATTACACCTCCTATTCTTTTTCTGTTATATCATGTCCTAATAAAAAAGTCAATAGTAAGATACCTATTCCCAATGGATGATTCAAGTATGGCGTAAACATATGCACTGATAAAAGCGCGGCGATAAGTGCAATGCCCGCAATATTTTTATTTTTAATTAAGCTATAGAGAAGCACTGATATAAATCCTAGATATACCAAAAGCCCTAGCGCGCCGAATTTTAAAATCATATCCAAATATCCCCATTCAAAAGCATGGGTCGTATATTCGCCGTTTATTCTTGGGTCGCGTGATATAAAAGTTAAAGTTTTTCCAAAACCATAGCCAAAAACAGGATTTTTATAAATTGCCGGCAAAAGCGGAACAAGCTGTTCAATGCGAGTGTTGGATGCGCTCTCCCCTACCTTTAACCGTTCACTCATTATATTGCCTTTTGCAATAAGTCCGACAAGTAAAAGGCCAATTAACATAGACAAAATCAGCGTAATACTTTTTCTAAATACTTTTTTCTTTGCTACGAGCTTGGTTAATGTTAAAAATACGATAATACCCGCCACAGATCCAATCCATAAACTACGCGATAGACTGATATAAATACCGGCGCTAAAAATAATAGTAAGCGCGCTATATTTCCAAAACTTCATCCTTTCAAAAAAATATTTTCCAGACAATATGAGTAGCCCGGCAAGCAGATAAATTTGCGACTGTAAAAATATCCTGTAAGAACCACCATCTAAAGACGTAATTTCGGCAATACGAAAATCACGGAGCCATTTATACAAAATTTCCAAAAAATTGGGGCTTTTACAATACGTGAATGTTAAAAATATTACTATTGTTCCAAGCGCCAAAATACCGGCGCCCGTTAAAACAACTTTTCGCAATTCTTTAAATTTTTCTTTTGTATTTATATAAGTCAGAGCCGGCAATAAGAGCAAAAAATATAAATATGAATTTGCGTCATAAAAGATATTGGCAATACTATGCCCACGCAAATATCCCTGCAATATTCCGAAAAACCAAATAAATAGGAATATGGCTAACATTATTATTAAATCCCCCCTAACCCCCCTTCTCCGAAGGAGGGAAATTTCTGTGATGTTTTTTCTTTGATAGAAAAAATCAAATAGCCACAGTCCCATTATCACTACAAAAAACAGCATTCTAAGCGACAAATTAAAGCCATCTGCATTAAATGACAATAAGTACCCGAAAGACCCAAGGCAGAGCTCCAGAAAGGCCAGGTATAACGCATACTCACGTTTCCATATCCCCAAAACCAAACAAAATAATCCAAATCCAAAGAAACCTACGGAATTTACAAAACTAAAAAAGTATCCAAGGAACGACAAACCAAGTAGCGTTAAAGCTACGTAGATTATGTGCGTAACTCGTAATTCGTAACTCGTAATTCGTAATTTGTTTTTAACTATTGACATATTTATAAAATTCTGCTAAAGTGGCAATAACTTTCAAAGGAGGTGCGCAATGGAGGTCAACGTTCTTTATACCAATCCTGTTATTGAAATTGACGGCGTAAAATATCATCATCACCCAAATGGCGGGGGGCTTGTTGCAGAAACAACATATGTTGCGCCCACCGCCTATATTGGCCCTTTTGCGCGAGTCTTTGACAATGCGTGGGTCTGTGGCGATGCGCAGGTCCATGGCAATGCGTGGGTCTATGGCACTGCGTGGGTCTATGGCACTGCGCGGGTCAGTGGCAATGCCCGGGTCTATGGCAATGCGCGGGTCTATGACGATGCGCGGGTCTGTAACAATGCCCGGGTCGGTGACAATACGTTGGTCTTTGGCAATGTGTTGGTCTTTGGCAATGTGTTGGTCTTTGGCAATGCGCAGGTCTATGGCGATGCGCGGGTCTATGGCAATGCGCGGGTCTATGACGATGCGTTGGTCTGTGACACTGCGCGGGTCTATGGCGATGCGCAGGTCTATGACGATGCGCGGGTCTATGGCAATGCGCAGGTCTATGACGATGCGCGGGTCTATGGCAATGCGCGGGTCAGTGGCACTGCGTGGGTCTGTGGCACTGCGCGGGTCAGTGGCAATGCCCGGGTCTATGGCAATGCGCAAGTCTGTGACAATGCGCAGGTCTATGGCACTGCGTGGGTCTGTGGCACTGCGCGGGTCAGTGGCAATGCCCGGGTCTATGG
>JAHINX010000066.1 GCA_018895765.1 Patescibacteria group bacterium | reverse complement strand
CCATTTTTAATTTTTATTTTTTTTTCGGTTGGAATCAGCACATCAAAAATTTTGTCATGCATATCGTATGACTCAATGCGTTGTTTTAAGTTTTCGGTAACGTTTTCTTCGTATCCGGAATAAGTGTGTATAGCATACCACTGTCTTCCGCGTTCTAATTGTTTGGCCATAAATTTAACACAGATAATTCATTCACAGATTTCACAGAAAATTATTTTTATTGCGCGAAGCGCATATCTGTGTTATCTGTGTTTAAAAATCTGTGTTATGTTTTTTGTCCTGCCTCTTTACGGCCGGAACCCATGGTAACACGTTTATTTCCGCGCACAGTCCGAGAGTTTGTCTTTGTTCTTTGTCCGCGCGCAGGCAAACCCTTCGCATGTCTTGAACCTCTAAAAGAACCGATCTCTTTTAACCGTCTTACATTAGAAGCCACCTGCCTTCGCAGTTCACCTTCGGTAATATACTGTTTTTCAATTACTATCCTCAACTTATTTACTTCATCTTCAGTTAAATCCTTTGTTCTTGTATCAGGATTTATTCCTGCTGATTTCAAAGTTGATTTTGCAGCCACTTTTCCAATACCATAAATATAAGTTACCGCAACTTCTATTCTTTTATTCATTGGTAAATTAACTCCAGAAATTCTTGCCATATTTTATATTTTTTGTTCTATAAATTAAAAATTTAACCCTGGCGCTGTTTATGCCTAGGATTTTTACAAATTACTTGGACTCTTTTATTTCTCCGTATAACCTTGCAGTCCTTGCACATTTTTTTTACTGATGCGCGTACTTTCATAATTAACAATAACTATATTTATAATAACTCTATATTAAAAAGTTAATATGCGCAATAGTCCCATTTTGCGGGTTCTAAAAAACCCGAGGAGCATCGGGATGCGCATATCTCGGCAACACTCATAATAGGAACCTCTGAAAAACATATTACCTACTGTAATCTTCAAATTTTGGCTACGGCACTATATTTATCAGAGGTTCCAACTACTAGAACCGGAACACTACCCTTCCTTTTGTCAAATCGTACGGGGTCATCTGGACTTTCACTTTATCGCCAGGCAATATCCTTATTTTAAACATTCTCATCTTGCCTGACAAATGAGCCAAAATAGTATGGCCATTTTCCAGTTCAACCTTAAATGTGCCTGCTGGCAAAAGTTCTATGACTTCGCCTTTTTCCTCAATAAAATCTTTAGAGCCTGAGGCGGCTACTTGTTCGTCTTTATTTTTACCCATTTTAGATAAATTATTACTTTTTATAGTATAAATGATTTTGTAAAAAATGTCAAGGGCTAATAAATGAAGTGTTTTTCTTGCAAATTAAGCCAAATATTACTTTTCAAAAATTGCCTTTATTCTGCGTATTCCAGCGCTTACTGCCTCTTCTTTTATTATTTTGAAATGTCCAAGCCGACCGGTATGCGTTACATGTGGTCCTCCGCATATTTCTTTTGAAAAAATATCATCGCCTTTTCCAATGGTGTACACCTTGACCATATCCCCATATTTGTGGCCAAAAAATCCAAGCGCGCCTTGTTTTTTCGCTTCTTCAGTTGGTATTTCTTCCCAAGTTACGGGATAATCGGCTTTTATTGCGCTATTTACCGAATATTCAACTTTTATTTTCTCATCTTCCGTTAATTTGTCCGGATGCATAAAATCAAAACGCAAACGATCGACTGTTATGTTTGAACCCTTTTGCTCAACATGTTCTCCCAGGACTCTCCTTAAAGCCGCCTGTAAAAGATGTGTCGCGGTATGCAATCTTTTTGTTTCTTCATCGCTATCGGCAAGTCCACCCTTAAATTTTGCCTCAGCGCCCTTTCGCGATATTTCCTGATGTTCTTTGAATTCTTTATCAAATTCCGCTTTGGCTATTTCTATGCCCTTTTCTTTTGCTAGCTCTTCTGTCATTTCATAAGGAAAACCGTATGTGGAAAAAAGAACAAACGCATCTTTGCCGGATAGCTTGCCATCTGTAGACATCTTTCCGAATTCGCGTAATCCGCGCTCCAATGTTTTTTCAAATTTTTCTTCTTCTTGTGAAATACCGGACATTATAAATGATTTATTATCCTGCAACTCCGGATAATCGCTCCTCATCTGATTTATCACTATTTCCGATATTCTGGAAAGAAATGGGCCTTCTATGCCAAGCTGGCGCCCCATGCGGTATGCTCTACGTATAAGCCGGCGCAAGACATATCCCTGATCAAGATTTGACGGCAAAACTCCTTCTGCCAAAATAAAAGCGGAAGCGCGGGCGTGATCGGCAATAATCCTAAACTCTTTTAGTCTTTCTTCATATTTATATCCGCATAAGCGCTCAATCTGCGCAAGTAAGGGAGTAAAAAGCTCTATTTCATAAACAGACGCCTTTCCCTGAAGCACAGCAGAAGTCCGCTCCAAACCCATCCCTGTATCAATATTCTTTTGAATTAATTCGGCGTATTTACCTTCAGCCCTTTTATCATAAAGCATAAAAACATCATTCCAGATTTCTACCCATTTTGCGCTATCTGTCTTTGGATTGCTCTTTTGGCTTGGATCCCCCTCGCCGACATAATAGAACATCTCCGTATCCGGTCCGCACGGCCCTGTCTCGCCTGCCGGTCCCCACCAATTATCAGCGCGCCCCATAAAAGATATTTTATGATCCGGAATCCCTAATTTTTTCCAAACCTCAGCCGACTCATCATCACGCGACACTTCCGCATCACCTTCAAAAACAGTAATTGCTAATTTTTTTATCGGAATATTAAGCCATTCCGGGCTTGTTAAAAATTCAAAACTCATTTCAATCGCTTCGCGCTTGCCATAATCACCCAAAGACCAATTACCAAGCATTTCAAAAAAGGTAAGGTGCGATGCATCACCCACTTCTTCTATGTCTGTCGTTCTTATACATTTTTGTACACTAGCAAGACGCGCGCCCTCGGGATGTTTCTCTCCTTCTAAATAAGGCACCAAAGGATGCATTCCGGCTGTTGTAAAAAGTACGGTCGGATTATTTTCCGGAATCAAAGGAGCGCCCGGAACAATTGCATGTCCGTGCTCGCGAAAAAATTCTAAAAATTTTTGCCTTAATTCTTTTACGGTCATAATAACAGCGCTTAGCGTATAGCATTTAGCGTTTAGTTATATAAATAGTTTATAGGAAAATTAGTTTTCTTGCAACCCAAAATTTTCTCCCCCTTTAGAAGGGGAAGTTAGAGGGGGTTCTGAAATCCTGATATTTGACACCCTTTCAAAATTATACTAAACTGTCCGCATATCGCACCTTCACAAAAAGGGAGGAAAAATGCAAAAAATTCTGGCTATTCTTATCTTGCTTTTTGCCCTTTCCGCTTGTTCTGGTCCTAGGCATACAATTGGTATACTTATTGGCACAACAGAATCGGAAAACACCATAAAAGAAGTTTATCCAACTTGCAATATCAAGCTCAAAAAAGACGGCGAACATATTGTATCATCGGACTGTACCAAATACCACACAAAAAAATCATATACAACGTCTTACAAAGTAGCTTTTTTTGATGGAAGAAAAAATTATCAAATCGCCACCGTAACAACCGGCCAAACAAATAACTGGGAAAATAGATGGAAGAAATTTTTGCATTTTGCCGACAAAAACAAAACGGTTTATGTGGCAGAGACTATTCCTTATATCAGTTGTCGATTGGATACATACTATATTGGATACGACAATCATGGCGATTATTGGGATGCGTATAACGTAATTATTGATTTAACCACTTGTAAAAAACCAACTGCGGAAAAGGAATAGTAAAACTTGGGCAACCCACCCAAGTTTTTTTAATTCCCATACTTCATACTACTTACTACTTTATTACTCCCCCACCCAAAACACGGTCACCATCGTAAAATACAACTGACTGGCCGGGAGTGACGGCACGAAGAGGTTTTAAGAATTTTACAAAAACCCCTTCGTCTTTTTCTGATATTGTTTTCTTGTTTTCTTGTTTTCTTGTTTTCTTGACTTCACATTTCTCAAGCTCTGCGCGATAACGGATTCGCGCCTCGCAATTAAGTGGCAATTTTGCGGTGCCATTCACCCAACTCAAATCTTCCAACATTAATTCCTTTTTATAATATTTTTTTTCGTCTTTCAAGGGCGCAACAATAAGTTTATTTTTTTTAAAATCTTTATCCACAACAAAATATGCGGTTCCTCCGCCCTTAACACCAATCCCCTTTCTCTGTCCGATTGTATAATACGCCAAGCCGTCATGCTTACCAATTTTTTTTCCATCCGCAGTTGTAATGTCACCTTTTTTTGGCTTAATACGAGTCTTTAGAAATTCTTGGACATTTACATGCCCCAAAAAACACAAACCTTGGCTTTCCCTCTTTAATGCTGTCGGAAGCCCGGCTTCTTTTGCAATTTTGCGAACTTCTGTTTTTTTCAAATCGCCAATTGGAAATAAAATATGCTCAAGGTCGCGCGATTTTAAATTATAAATAAAATATGACTGATCCTTATCTTTATCTTTGCCTGCATATAGTTTCCCATTTTTATTGATTGCATAATGCCCAGTTGCCATTGCGTCAGCGCCTAAAGCGCGGGCTTTTTTCCAAAACAATGAAAATTTTATTTTTCGATTGCACATTACATCCGGGTTTGGCGTTCTGCCGGCTTTATATTCACGGAAAAAATAATCCAAAACTTCCCGCTGATATTCTTTTTCAAAATCAAAAGTTAGAAAAGGCACATCAAGATATGCGGCAACGCGCATTGCGTCCCGACGTTCACCAATCCAACAAGAGTCAATAAATAATCCTTTGCTGTCTTTGGGCGTCTCAATACTCTCCCCTATTTTTATAAAAACCGCGGTCACATCATATCCTTGTTTTTTTAACAAATACAAAACAACGGACGAATCCACTCCGCCGGACAATGCCACAAAAACTTTCTTTTTTTCTGCCATATAATTTTTATATAAATACGTCCCGATGGACATCGGGACACAATATTATACTTGATACATAATACTTAATACATGATACTTGATTTTTACTTTATTATCTCATTAGCTTTTTTCAGCGCTTCCGGCACAAGAGGTAAAAGCACATTAAATACTCCTGTGAAATAATCTTTTAATTGCGATTTAGCGATAATATCTTCAAAACCAAATGGAACATGTTTTGCCATAAAAACGATTGCGCCCAAAACTACCGCCCCTTCCAATAATCCCATAAGCGCACCTGCAAGACGGTTGATTGATTTTAGAAAAGGCAAAGCAGTTATAAGATCAAAGGCACGTTCAAAAATATGGAATAAAAAACCAACCAGGCGATTGATTAAAATGAAAAGCACTATAAATGCAATAAAATTCCAAATCCCTAATGAACCGGAAAATTTTTCTTGTGCCCAAAGAGCAACGTTGTCATACCATCTGCTTGCCAAAAACACGCCCAAAAGCGTGCCCAATAAAGAACCAAGGGTGTGGATAAGTCCAAACCAAAGACCGAAGAGCGCAAACCCTCCCAAAACAACTAAAAATATTAAATCAATAAAAGCCATAGATTAAACTCCTTTAGGAAAAGGCTCCATCTTCAAAATATCGGCTTTTTCAGCCTTGTTAATAATTTTTTTCTTATGTAAAAGCTCAACGAGCGTTTCTACTTTTTTATCTTCTTTGCGCATTGAGATAGTTAGGTCAACGCGCAAATCCATTAGCTTGTCATCTAAATAATCTTTCGTGACTATATTATTTTCCAATATATCCAAACGTTCTTCGACTTTATCAAAACGCTTATCAACACCATCAAAACGCTTATCAACACCATCAAAACGCTCTTCCACTTGATTGGCAAAGTCATTTATCGCTCCCAAGATATCGCTTGTTGTCGGTTCTTTTTTACTCATATTTGATTTATTTATCCAATCGTGGAAAAAGTGGATTCTCTTTTATACTGCCCTTCCCTTCGTATAATCCCAAAATTTTCTCTGATGTTTCCGGTAAAAACGCTTCTAAGGCGCGAGTGATTTCTTTTATTCTAAAAAGTAAATCGCCTAATATTTTTTCAAGTTTATCCTTATCTGTCTTCGCCAATTCCCACGGCTTTTCCTTATCTATTATTATATCACATTTGGATATTTCTTCCCAAACAAGCGCCAGCGCGTTATGTAACTTCAATTCGCCAATACTCTCTTCATACTTTTTCCAAAAACCGGATAAATCAACTTCTTGTAATTCCGGAAGTGTATCAAAATGCTTTTCCGCCAAAGCAAATGTCCGGCTGACTAGATTTCCCAAGCCGTTTGCCAAATCAGAATTATATCTTTCTTCCAAACGGGCAATAGAAAAGTCGCCGTCTTCACCAAACGGTATTTCGCGTAACAAATAATAGCGCAGAGTGTCATTGCCATATTTTTTTGCGACTTCTACAGGATTTACAACATTCCCCAATGTTTTAGACATTTTTGCTCCGTCTATAGTAAAAAATCCATGAGCAAAAACTTGACGTGGCAAAGGCAGCTCGGCAGACAAAAGCATTGCCGGCCAAAGTGCGCAGTGAAATTTTATAATATCTTTTCCAACCAAATGCAAGTCCACCGGCCAATACTTTGCAAACTTTTTCTCATTGTCGACAAAACCGATCGCCGACAGATAATTTATCAAGGCGTCAAACCAAACGTACAGCGCTTGCCCAGGAATTTCCGGAACTGTAATCCCCCATTTCAACCCCTCTCGCGTAATACTTACATCTTCCATAAAATCTTTAATATAACTTACAACTTCATTCTTGCGGGATTTCGGCATTATAAAATCAGGATTTTTTTCAATATAATCCAAAAGTTTTTCACGATATTTTGAAAGACGAAAAAAATAATTTTCTTCTTTTATTTTTTTTGGTTCTTGTTTGTGATCTGGGCACTTTCCATCTTCCAAGTCAGATTCTTTAATAAACGCTTCGCAGGCCTCGCAATAATAACCCTCATAAGACCCCTTATAAATATCATCCTTGTCCCAAACAAGCTTTAAAAATTTTTTAACAGCTTTGACGTGCCTTTCCTCTGTTGTCCTTATAAAATCATCATTAGTTAAATTTAATTTTTTCCACGTCTCTCGCCAAACTCCAGCCATATCATTCAAATATTTCTGCACATCTTCTTTTGATAAATTTTCTTTTCCATAATGCTTTTCGGCTGCGCTGATATTTTTTTGCGAATTTTCATCGGTTCCAGTCAAAAATAAAACATCCCGTCCTTTTTGGCGGTTGTACCTTGCAAGCGCGTCAGCCACTATCGTTGTATAAGCATGACCAATGTGCGGTTTATCATTTATATAATAAATCGGCGTTGTAATATAATATTTTTCCATATACTTCGCCCCCTCTTTTTTTAGATTTTTTTTAACTTTGTTTTATATTTGAGCGACTTGGGTGAGAACGCAGAACAAATAAACTAAGCGAACAAGAGGGAAACCGAAACTGAAATTTCGGAGGGTTCCCCGAGCAAGCTTCTTTTATTTGTTCAAGTGAAGCCCCGGAAGCGAAAATATAAAACAAAATTAAAAAAATCTACTTCCTGCTCTCATAAAAATTTTCTACATCATTGTTTTTATATTGTATTTCTTTTTTTTCCGCCAAAGATACCTCTGACAAAAGAATATTCTCCACTTTTATTCCGCGCGGAGAAAAAATGCGTTCCAGCTCGTGCTTGATATCAACTTCCACCTCATCTCTTTTACCGGATAAAATTTCGCTATGCGTATAACGCGAAGAAATCATTCTTAGACGGCTTCTCACTGTGGGCCTCACAATTTTGGCTACAAAATCCTCACCAACCCATTGCCATATCATTGGAATATATTCCATATCAAGACGCAGAAGAACCGTGCCTTCAATATTTATAATCTTGTTATCGCTTGTCACTGATTTTATCGGCGTATCCCCCAGCCCCTTGATATTGTCCGGATTAAAATCCGCCGCAATACTATACTCAAGCGTCTGAATATTAAACAATTTCGCTTTTTGCCAAAATGGAATTTTCAGATGAAGCCCAGGTGTTAAAACCTTTTTCAATACGCCCTGTCCCAGATCATATACGCAGGCAACATATCCCGGAGGCACATGAATAAAAAGCCCCTTAAGGACGTCTTCCATTACAAAAGAATATACAATTTTATCTAATGAATCAGCCATACAATTTCAGATTTCAAATTTCAAATTTCAGATTTAATTATTATCTTTAAAAGCAGTGTTGCTTGTTGTTATCATAATTGCCAAAATCTCTTTGGTTTCTTGTAGCAGAGGTTCAACTGATTTTGATTTTAGTAATCCGCTTTCTATTATTATCTCTAACCAGAATGCTGATTCATCCGCCTCTTCAATAACTATTCCAATTTTTGCTATAAATTCTGCCTTAGATCTCCCTCTTAAAGCAGCTCTATAGTTTGCCCCAATGGAAGTGCCGCATCTAATTAGCTGATTGCTAACCATTCTTCCTGTTGTTGTTTTTGGCAACGCTTCGATTAGCTTAATTATCCTTAAAGCGTATTCCTTTGTTCTTCTTCTTAGGTCTTTTTGCAATTTGACATTTGCAATTTGAAATTCCCCTAGTCCTCCTCTGCCGTTATTATTTTTGGCTTTTTGGTATTGCTTGAAGAGTTATCCATTGCGTTAAAAAGCGACTTTATCCCTCCTACTACAATAGCCGAGAATACAAGCGAAGTCAACACAAACAATGACTTTACCATCGGCAAAAGTGATAAAAAAGCAAACACTGCCAATGGGAAAAAAAACTTATAAACGATGTCGGAATTTAAAAGCAAGGCGCGTTTTTTCCTCTGCTCCATCGTTATTT
Source organism: Patescibacteria group bacterium (assembly GCA_018895765.1). GTDB lineage: Bacteria > Patescibacteriota > Patescibacteriia. Next base: position 14,874 of record JAHINX010000066.1, on the reverse strand, counting down.
CCAAAAATAAAACAACCGCGACAATCGCCGGCCAGATAAAACTCCGCACTCCCAAATCAAAACCTAAAAACATCGTTTTTACAAAATCGGGACGCTCCACCCAGCTGTAAAGCAAATCCAATTTTGTGCCTTTTATACCTCCCAAAAAAACCTGATAGAGCAATACTAGAGTAAGAGCCTGAACCCCTAGAACAATCGCCTTTGACCAAGGATTTATTCTATGAGTTTTTAGAAATTCTCTAATTTCCTGGTTTTGAAGCACTTCGTCATTTTTATAAGCTAATGCGATTTTTTCTATTTTGACGGAAATTTTTTTATAAAAACTTTCCCTCCAAACACTAATAACCGAAAAAGGCAAAAGAAGAAGACGGATAAGAACGGTTAGATAAATAACCGCTATTCCAAGATTCTGTCCGGACACTTCGTTATACAAATAAATAAGTATATTGAATACCGGTTTGAATAGATAAGCTGTCCAAATATGAGATAGCATACCCCGTATATTTGCTTCCAGCGCTAAACGCTATAAAAATATCGTTAACGTTGGATATGATAGTATTATATTTTAAAAATTTACTTCCTATTTTTTATTGGCGCGTTTAGCGTTATGCGGCTTATCAATTCTACATTTAATCCGTTTCACCCTTTACAACCGCTTTTTAGGAGCAAGTATCTTATGCTGATAAGATAAGCCGCACTGGAAACAGTTATACGGGGCATAATGTGTAATTCTATATTAGCAATTTTATCCACAAAAGACAATTTTGTTTTTTCGGGGTTTTATGCTAACCTGCATATGTGTTTCTTTATGTTCATTTCACATTAGGGAGGCGGAAAATGGCGAAGGTGGCAATCATCTTAAATAAAAATGCCAGATCCGTGACAGAGTCGGTAACAAGAACTCTGGAACAGGCAATAACAGACGAAAAGCTTTTTATATCGGAAAATAAAAAAGATGCTAGAAAAATATGCGAAGAAATAGTGCGTGGCGGTTTTGATGCCGTTATGTGTGGCGGAGGAGATGGAACGTTCGCCCAGGTAATAACCGACGTTATTTCTTTTGCCTCAGGCGCGCTTCCGGCTTTCGGGATTTTGCGCCTTGGAACGGGCAATGGGGTTGCCGAAGCAGTGAGAGCGGCACCTTTCAATAGTAAAAATATCGCCGCCGAACTTAAGCAGGCCAGAGACGACAAGGCAAGAATAAAAATGCAGATCCTAAAAATCGGCGAACGCTATGCTCCTTTTGCCAGCACTGGCATAGATTCCCGCGTATTAAAAAATTATAATATAGTAAGAAAAATCCTAAATGCCTTTCCTTTTTTTCCCAAAAAAAATCGCGGCATGATTGATTATGCACTAGGCACGACTTTGACCATTTGGGGATATATATTGAAAGAAATGCCACAAATTATTATCAGAAATGGCAGAGGCAAAGCATATAGGATTGAATATCACGGTAAAAGAATCAGCGAAGCGTACAAGCCAGGCGAAGTGCTTTATAGAGGTTCGGTTTTATTTGCCGGTGTCTCAACTGTTCGTTATTATGGCTTTGATGTTCCGATATTTCCTCAGGTACACACTCTGTTCGGCGACTATTTTCAGCTTCGCGTAACAAGTATGCCAATACTTACAGAAACTATTCCAAAACTAAAAGATATTCTTCTGGGAACATTGTCCAGCGAAAAACTTTGGGACTATGCCTGTAAAGACGTTGTTATAGAACCGGTTGGAAAACAGCCCTTTCAAATAGGCGGAGATTATGTGGGCAGACTAAAAGAAATGCGCGTAAACTGTATAAGCATACAAGCAATTCTCGGCTCTGCCGCGGCGGCAGGCGAACCTCCGACATAACGTATCCGAATAGCCCACTACGAACGGGCACATGCGAACGATGAACATACATATGTATGTTCATAAAAAATAGCGGCCAAATCAATGGTCGCTTTTATAATCTACGATAATCTGTTATTTACAATATCTAAATAGTGTTTTTTTTAAAATTGATACTAATAATGCCCATGCTCCGTAAAAATAAGCGACTGTTAGAATTCCAATAATTGTCGCAAAGATAGCAATCATTAGTTGGTGCATTGACCCAATGGATGTAGTTGTCACCACCCTTACGACCATATTTTGATAAATGAAACAGTAGCAATAAGCGGAAAGAGTCAGCATCGTGAAATGGGCTATTGCGGATAATATAAAAAGAACTGCCTTTGGCTTTAAAACTTTTTCTTGTTGCATCTTTACTCCTTCCTTCCTCAATATTTTAGTATAACGAATCAATTAAATTTCATCAAAAAAAACAGCGGTCATTGATCCGACCGCTTTTTATATTAATAGCTTTTTATAGCATCCAACCTCCAACCCTGCTTCTCCAATTTTGCCACACATTTTTTACAAACCGCGCGGTGTCTCCCATCTTTTATCATAAAGTGTATAAGTTTCATGCGTTTCTCACATATATGACAGTACGCAACCAATTTTGGTGTTTTTGCTTTGGACATCTTGCACCTCCTTTTATACAGATAGCGGAATCACACAAAATGGATCTACTTCGTGCATATAAAAGCCTGGCAATTCAGATAAAGATGCGGAATCATTAGCTTCTAGAACAGAAAAGTTTTTTAGCGATAATAATTTAGACAAAAACGAAACAGTGGCCAAATGAGCTACATCGTCCTTTGACGAAAGTATTTCGTATACACGAATATAACCAACACTATTTTGTTTAACAACCAAATATGTAGCGCCTGGGTCGGGTTCGCTGTCCCCGATATTAAGCATGCTTTCAGGCATCATTGACTTAGTCGACTCATATTCTTTTTTATACTCTTCTATTGAACTACCAAGCTCTGCCAATAACTCTAAAAATTCAACATTCTCTCGTCTTGGCGTCCGAAATTTATTTAGCATCGCAACACCTCCCGTTTAATGAACCATCTAAAACATTATCAAAGTAATCCAGATGAGTCAATAAAATATAAACAGCGGCCAAATCAATGACCGCTTTTATAGTCTATTTTATAATCTATCTTTATAGAGTTCTAAAAAATTGGGAAACTGAGAATGAATTTCATCTGGCAAATTATCTAATTTAAACCAAGCAACCTCATCAAATTTATGCGGTTCGCCGTTTGCAACTTTTTCCTTGTTTATCAGAACTTTGAAATCAAGGGCAATCCAATGTGTTTTCTGCTCCTCGTGTTCGCGATGCACATCACGATATCCCAAAAATTCATAATCTAAAACATCAGCGCAATATTCTTCCATTATTTCTTTTTTCAAGGTTTCTTCCACGGTCAATCCAAAATCCAATCCGCCACCACCGCAGTCCCACCTACCATGCTCATCCCGGCAATTTACACTTCTTTTATTCAATACAAAATTCCCCTGCCCGTCGTGGCAAAAATAAACAATCGTCACTCCCGTATAATCAACGCCTTTTTTCATATATACTGATTTTAACAAAATAATTTTTATAAATCAAAAAACCCGAGACAAGCTCGGATATTTTGATTGGTACCGCTACGGGGAATCGAACCCCGATTGCCAGATTGAGAATCTGAAGTCCTAACCGTTAGACGATAGCGGCAAATCAATTATCAATTACGAATATATCACAAAATTTGCTTTTTGTCAATATTTTAATAATCTATTCCCGCGATAACGGGAATACCATAATTGATCATCGAAAATTGATCATTGAAAATTTTTTTATAATTTAAATTAACTTCACCTCATCCACAACTTCGCTCATCTTCATTGCATTAGACCCCTTCACCAACACAGTGTCCCCTTCTTCCATTTTTTCCTGCAAAAATTTTCCTAAATCACTATTATTATCAAAACTATAAATCTTATCTTTATGCATTCCAGCTTCCTCCGCGCCTTTTGCGATATCTTTGGCACGAACCCCGACAGTAAAAAGATAATCAATCTCCGACTCGCGTACTTTTGCGCCAATATCCAAATGCGCCTGCCGACTAATGCTCCCCAATTCCAACATATCTCCCAAAACGGCAATCGCCCGTTCCTTGCCTGCTATATTTTTTAAATTTTCTAAAGCTGCTTCAACGGATTGCGGAGAAGCGTTATATGTTTCATCAATGATCGTCGTATTTTTTATGCCTTTTAGAAGCTCACCTCTACCTTTTGGCGCCCTATAATTTATCAACGCTTCTTTTATTTCCAGAAGTTCCATCCCTTTAACAAGTCCGGCGCAAATCCCTACCAAAACCGCGTAAATCTGCACCTTGCCGATAGAATTTAAAATAATAACCGGCATTTTTTTATCTTTATATTCCAAAGAAAAACTTGTTTGACTTTTTCCAACTAAAATATTTTTTGCCAAAACATCCGACCCATCTTCCATCCCATAAGTAATGCATTTTGCATTTGTAGAATCACAAAGACCCAGTACATCTTTATAATCATAATTCAAAATAGCAAATCCGTTTTGCGGCAATTTTTTTATAAGTTTCCCTTTTTCCTCCAAAATCGCTCCCTGTCTTTTAAAAGATTCCAGGTGCACCGGCCCAATACGGGTCAGGACTCCAATCCTTAGCTTAATAAAATCCAAAAGATAATCCATATCACCGGGTTTATCCACCGCCATTTCTAAAATCAAAATTTCCGGATAATTTTTTGACTTCCGCCAAATCAGGACTAAGGCATGAAAAAATATTGCAATCCACCCAAAAATATTTTTTCCCGCTGTCTTCTTGCTAATAACAGTGAGTGGCAAACCTATTTCATTATTATAGTTTCCTTCTGTGCTCTGAACATTAAATTTAGCCGACAAAACACTAAAAATCGCTTCTTTTGCAGAGGTTTTTCCAACTGACCCGGTAATGCCAATTATCTCGGGCTGATATTTCTTAAGAATCTTCCGTGCAAAAAACTTTAATATCTTTTGTAGTAAACTCTTCATAATAATTTTGAATTATTCGTGTTATTAGCGGCCCCGATAACCATCGAGGCATTAGTGAAATCCTCAGAACGCGTCAGCGTTCCGGTGGAACATGGTAATAATTTAATAAATATTGCGTTACTTCTTTAAAAACCGGGGCTGCGGAATTTGCCGCCCAGTCAGCCGCTTCAGGATCATCCAATCTGATTAATACACTAAAACGCGGATTGCTTACAGGCGCCATTCCTACAAAAGTCGCAATTTTTTTATCTTCCTCATAGCCAAGACTTCCTTTTTTAGAAATTTGCGCCGTGCCTGTTTTTCCGCCGACATAATATCCTTCTACTGCTGCCTGCTTGGCATGACCATTTTCCACCACGCTCGCCAACATTCCGCTTATAAGTGTTGAGGTTTTGGAACTTATTACTTGTCTGATTATTTTTGGTTCTATTTTATCAACATTTCCGTCTGGATAAATAATTTGTTCAACAATATATGGCTTCATTAATGCCCCGCCATTTACAAGTGCGTTAAATGCATTAAGCATCTGAAGGGGGGTAACCAAAATACCTTGGCCATAAGAGGCGGTTATAGACCAAATATCTCCCGACTTCTTTAATGAGCTTATGTCTCCAGTTGATTCTTTGTCAAGTGAAATCCCGGTCAAATTTCCAAAACCAAAATTTTCTACATATTGCCGAAATTTTTTCGCTCCCAAAAGATCAACAATATAGATAACGCCCGTGTTTAATGATTTTTCAAGAACCTGAGTCATCGTCTGTACTCCATTTGCTTTAAGGTCAGAATTTCTTATCGTATAAGGACCCACTTTCACTTCACCCGTATCCTCATAAGTTGATTCCGGACTAATCAGTCCCGCGTCTATAGCAGAGGCGACAGTAACCGGCTTAAAAACCGAGCCCGGTTCATATTGGTTAAGAATCGCCGGGATACTAAAGACTGATTGGTCTTTTACTTTGTTATATTCATTAGGGTTATAATCCGGGCTTCCGCATAGTCCGATTATAGCCCCGGTATATGGATTCATTACCAATATCATTCCGGACTCCGCGTCATACTTTGAGACCGCGTCCGCTATTCTATTACAAATATATGCCTGCACGCTCCTGTCAATAGTTAAAACCAAATCTGCTCCGTTTTGAGCCTCTTCCAAAATTTCATCGCTCCATGGGATAAGCCGTCCAAAGGCATCTTTTTCACCGCTTAAATATCCGGGTCTACCGGAAAGCTCATTATTAAAATATCCTTCAAGCCCATATCGTCCGCTTTGCTCTAAAGCGTCAAATCCGACAAAGCCCAAAATCTGCCCTCCAAAACTCTTTTCCGGATAATATCTTTTTGTTTCTTCTTCAAATCCAATTCCCGCTACGCTGTATTCTTTTATTTTTTCCATAGTTTCTTTTGAAACATAATGAGCAATCGGTTCGTATGGATCATCTTTAAAAATAGTTGCCTTAAGCTTGGCTTCATCAATATCTAGGTTATCGGACAAAGCTCTTATAGCCAAGGTCTTATTCTGAATTTTAGACGGTTCGGCATAAACTAAATACAAAACTTTATTGGAGGCTACGGGATATAAATCTTCTTTACCAAGTTCCTTAACAAAAATAATTCCCCTATCCGCTTTTAAACTAGTGGAGAGGCTATGTGTCCCGCTGGCAATCTCTTTATACTTTTTACCGCTCAAAATCTGCAAAGAAAAAAGACGCAGAACAATTATTCCGGCAACACACAATACCACCAGCATGAGAATTAATATACGTTTATCGCCAGCTATTCTTTGTCGTCTTTTATTCATTGAAATATTTTTTATTTTTTAGGCCCGACGGCATATATTCTTGTTTCACCGGGTCTTTGTAAGCGGGATTATATTTATAGTCTTTCCCGTATTCCAGGTCCTTCATTAGTTTTGTCGGGGCATTCCGCAAATGAAGCGGAACCGGTTCGCGTGGCATTTCGCGAATATCTTTTTGAACCTCCAGATAAGCGGCATAAAGTTTGTTTGATTTTGGCGCGCGTGCCATATATACGACTACTTGCGCGAGAGCCGTGTTACATTCCGGCATTCCCAAAAAGTGCGCCGCCTGATACGCGGCAACCGCTTGCGTAAGGGCATTTGGGTCTGCAAGTCCTATGTCCTCTGACGCAAAGCGCACTAAGCGCCGCGCAACATAGAGCGGATTTTCCCCTGCTTCCAACATCCGGCCCAACCAATAAAGAGCGGCATCCGAATCGCTTCCGCGCATTGATTTATGCAAAGCGGAAATTATATTGTAATGTTCTTCTCCACCTTTGTCATAAAAAAGATTTGCATTCAAATATGCATTTTTTATATCTTCTTTTTTTATTATAGCATTATTTTTCTCTTTTTTCAGTTTTATAACAAGCTCTAAGGCACCCAAAAGCGCGCGGGCGTCTCCGCCGGCTAAACCAATCAAAAGAGCAGGGCTCCCTTCTTCAAATTGCATTTTTATTCCATTTTTAAAATAAAGGCGAAGGGCATTTTTTAAAATAGCAAGCAAATCGTCTTCATTCAATTGATTAAGAGTAAAAACACGCGCTCTGGAAAGTAAGGCGCCAACTATTTCAAAGGAGGGATTTTCTGTTGTCGCGCCAATAAGAGTGATAATTCCTTTTTCTACATAAGGCAAAAGTGAATCCTGCTGGGCCTTGTTCCAGCGGTGTATTTCGTCAACAAAAAGAATAGTTTTTTTATTTTGAAGCTTTAGGCGGTTGCGTGCCTCTTCTATAATAGCTTGTAAGTCCTTCTTTCCGCTTGAAGTGGCTGATAGCGCATTAAAATGCGCACCCGTGCGTGTGGCGATTATTTCCGCTAAAGTTGTCTTACCTGTTCCCGGAGGTCCCCAAAAAATCATTGAGGGTATATCATCCGCTTCTATCATTTTACGTAAAGGAGCATCTTTTCCAACAAGATGTTCTTGACCAAAAAAGTCATCCAATGTTTTTGGACGCAATCTATCCGGTAATGGCTGATTTTGATTTAAATTTTTATCAAATAAATCCATGGGGGCAGCGTTTAGCCTTTAGCAATTAGAGTTTAGAGTTTAGTATTAAATTACCATAAAATCACTAAAAACAAAACATCTCGGCGGGAATTCCCGCCGAGATGTTTAATTGTATTCGTGTCATTAGTGGGCGTACTCGCCATTCGTTAAATCCTCAAACCTTTATTTAAGGTTCACTGTTGCGCCTGCTTCTACCAACTTTGCTTTAATACTTTCAGCTTCTTCTTTCTTCAATTTTTCTTTTATAACTTTTGGAGCGGCATCAACTACGTCCTTGGCGTCTTTTAAGCCAAGTCCAGTAAGTTCTTTAACGACTTTAATAACAGCAATTTTGTTGTCGCCTATTGCTACAAGCTCAACATCAAATTCTGTTTTTTCTTCTGCGACTTCTGCGGCGCCACCTGCTACGCCTGCTACAGCCATTGGAGCGGATGCACTAACTCCAAATTTTTCTTCCAAAACTTTTACAAGTTCAGAAAGTTCTAAAACGGAAAGTTTTTCAACAGTCTCTACAAGTGTTTTAAACTTTTCAGGCACTTCTACTGCTTTTTCTTCGGCTTTAGGGGTCTCTACTACTGCTTCAGAAGCTTGAGGAGCTTCTATTACTTCCTCTACTGTCTGCTTGTCCTCCGTAGCTTCAGCAGAGGAGGATGTATTTTCTTCTGTCATAATATATTAGCGATTAGCAATTAGCGATTAGCGTTTAGTGATTTTACCTAAACGCTCAACGCTATACACTATATGCTTTATTTACTTTTAATTGCATTTAATACGTAAACAAGGTTGCGGATATTACCCGCAAGAACATTAACAAATCCAGAAATTGGCGCATTAATACTACCAACCATCTTTGCCAATAATTCTTCTCTGGAAGGAAGTTTTGCAAGAGCTACAATTTCTTTTTGAGTTGCGAATTTGCCATCAACAACTCCTGCGATAATCTTTAATGCTTCGTGCTTTTTAGCAAACTCAGCAGCTGTTTTTGCTGGAGCAACTTCATCATTACCAAAAAGAGCAATGACTTCGCCTTCTAATTCAATATTTTCAATTCCCAAATTTTTTAAGGCAAGCCTTAGTAAATTCTTTTTTGCCATTCCACAGTCAAGCGCATTTTCACGACATTTTGCGCGAAGCGCTTCTGTCTCTTTTACCTTTAAGCCATTATAATTGGCAAAAACAACAGATTTATTGTCTTGTAATTTTTTTATTAATTTATCAATCTGATGTTTCTTTTGTTCTTTTGTTTTAGGCATATACTAGGTTATTAGGTTGTAGGTTATTAGGTTATTAGGTTAAAGTGTTCCGCAAAACGGAACATAAGTAATATTAATGAAAATTTTTATAAAAATTTTCATACAAAAACCTAATAACCTAGTACCTAAAACCTATCACCTTTATTCAAAAAACGACCTTTTGGGCCGTAGAAAATGAGGAAAATCATCTAAAACTAGATAATAACCGTCTCGGCAGGAATTGTTATGTTTAATCCCGAAGGATCCTGCAGTCTACGACTAATTAATTGTTAATCTTATATTAGCATAATTATAGAAATGTGTCAAATATTCACTATTGAACCTATAAAATCTTTATCACCTCTTATAATTTTTTTCAAATTTGCCATTTTTTTACCATTTGCCAAAATAAGCGTGAGCCCCAGCTTCTCTGCCTCCCGACTAGCAATCGGATCAAACGGCGTATTCGCGCCCGGGTCCCATTTATTGCCAACGATTTTTCTAAAACCAGCCCAGTCAATTTCTTTTATTTTTTTAGCATCTTTATAAGTTGCAGGGTTTTTGTCATAAAGGTAATCAACATTAGTAAGGTTTATAACTTTTTCCGCTCCATAGGTTTTGGCCAATAAAACCGCATCATAATCTGTTGAGCATCCTGGCCTCCAGCCGGCGCCGATTAAAACTTTTTCTTTAAAATTCACTTTTTGATTTGGATTTTTTATAATTGTCGGATGAGTAATATCTCTAAAAATAGTACGGACTAGATGTCCATTCAAACGAGTTGCATGAATCCCAATCCAATCCAAATCATCACGTGTTAAATTTGCAATTGCTTTCGCGCTTTTCTGATAATCGCGAGCAGTCCGCCCTCCCCCACAAATTAAAATAAATTTATGACCATCTTTAGCAAATTCCGTTATCAGATTTTTAAATTTTTTCAAAAATAAAATATCAATTCCTTCTTTTGGAACAATCAGCGAACCTCCTAATGAAATAACCGTTATTTTTTTATTCATATTTTCATTATATCAAAATTCTATATTTATATCAGGCAAATAGCTTTTTTTAGGAAGTTCTTCAGCATCAATATCAATAACAGGCAAACTATCGTCTGTATTTTCAAGCTCGACCTGTTCTAAAAGCGATCGATCAAGTTCGCGCAAAAACTGTGACGGCTCATTAAAATACATCCCTCCGCCACCGCCATATCCCCCGTCCCCGCCGGTAAAAGCATAAGATAAATAAAGCTCATCTTTTGCGCGGGTTGAAGCAACATAAAAAAGCCGACGTTCTTCTTCCATTCCGCCGTCTTCCAACATCGCCCTTCTGTTTGGAAAAGCGCCGTCAATAAGATTTATTACAAAAACCGCCTTCCACTCCAACCCCTTGGCCTGATGAATTGTTGATAATATAATTCTCTCGTCATCTTCTATCGCTCCCGCTTCTCTTTTTACAGCCACATCTTCATAAAGCGTTATTTCTGATAAAAAATCTTCAAGATTCTCATATCGCGATGAATAGTTTGCCATTTCATATAAATCCTGCAAACGCTCATCCGCATTTTCATATTTATTTTCCAAATAATCTTTGTAATAAGAATTTATCACTTCATCAATAAAAACATTCGGGCGAGCTTCAAGATTTACAAATTTTTTCCAGACACTTAAAATTTCTTCCCACGAAGTACGGGCTTTTATGCCAAACCCCGCGCTATCTATATCCAAAATCAAGCGCGGTTCTTTTTTTTCACTTATACTCTCAAATATTTTTTTTGCTGTTGCTGGTCCAACGCCCATACCAAAAGATAAAATCCTCATCCATGCCGCTTCGTCTTGCAAATTAAAAAAAGCGCGGAGATAGGCAATAACATCTTTTATATGTGCCCGCTCAAAAAAACGGACTCCTCCGCGATAGTCGTATGGGATATCCCTCCGCGTTAATTCCATTTCCAAAACTTCGCTATGATATGACGCGCGGAAAAGCACGGCAATTTCACGTAGCTCTACGCCCTCATCACGAAGCTCCAAAATTCTATCGGCAATAAAATTTGCTTCATCCTCCCTCGTACCCGCAGGAATTACTTGCGGAATAATTCCATCTTTCCGCAAACTGCGCAATTTTTTGGGAAATTGATTCATATTATGGATAATGCTGTTATTCGCAAGATTTAGAATGTTCGGCGTTGAACGATAATTTGTCTCCAATCGGAATGTTTTTGAAGTTGGGTAGGTGCGCGGAAAGTCCAATATATTTTTTATATCTGCCGCGCGAAAAGAATAAATACTCTGCGCATCATCTCCCACAACTAAGATGTTTTTATGATGAGAGGCTAAATGATAAAGAATCGCCGCCTGAACCGGATTTGTGTCCTGATACTCGTCAACTAAAACATATTTAAAATTGTAAGCAAGTCCTTTTCTTACATCTTCCTGCGTTTCTAATAAATTTAAAGTCAAAACCAGGAGATCGTCAAAATCCACCATATTTCCATCTTTTTTCTTGCGCTCAAATATTTGGCGGACATCTTCTATCTCGGATTTTATTTCCAGAAATTTTGGATTTTTTATCTCCAACACTTGTTCAAGCGGACTTCTGCTGTTTTTGCAAAAACTAAAAAGTCCTTTCAAAACTGCCGGCGAAGGAAACCTGCGTTTTTTCGTATCAACTCCCGCCTCGGTAATTGATGATTTTAATAATGATTTTTTATCGTCTTCATCTATAATGGTAAAATTCGGCTCCAAACCAATTCTTTTTCCGTATCTACGGAGCAAAAAATTGGCAAGATGATGAAATGTCCCTCCAACAAGTCCTTTTGGCCTGTATCCCAAAAGTGCTTCAGCTCGGCTTATCATTTCTTTTGCCGCTTTATTAGTAAAAGTAACTAAACAAATATTTTTCGGTTCTATTCCTTTTTCCAATAGATGCGCCAGCCGATAGATTATTGTCCGCGTTTTTCCACTTCCCGCGCCGGCCAAAACCAAACACGGCCCCTCGCCTTCATGGACAACCTCAAACTGTTCATTATTTAATTGTTTTTGATAATCAATCATAATGAATTAATTTTAACACAGAATTTAAAGAAATAAAAAAAGCCAAGCTCACTCGCTTAACTATCACTAATTTATATTAGTAATTTGTAATTATTAATTGGTAATTAAATTCGTATACACATTCCGCGCGTTCCAGATTAAAAATCCTTCTCCGCCGGTTTCTTCTGTTGCGCGGATTTGTTCATTAACCTTAAAAGAATCGTAAACAGCGCCAATATCAAAATCCTGTATCCATGGCCGAAGTTCTGCCAGTGGAGTACTGGTTGAAGTAAGTAATTCATTTCTTATTTTATTAGCCTCGTCCATGCTATATTTCACAACTCCATAAGGCGCATCTGCCGGATTAGCATATCCAATAAATCCATTAGCATAATGCGATGGGTACATCATTGGCGAAATAAAATCAAAATACGGAAGCGCGCGTGATAATTTTTGCCCAATTCCCAAATCATAACTGTCATAACAACAAACAAGTCCAAAAAGGTCGGCTGAAATAGGAACTTTTACGCTCCGCAAAACCTTTGAAATGTAAACAAAAAACTTTTCTATCTCCACTTCTTTCGGCGTGGTGCCATCCCAATTGGAATATTCTATAGTTACCAGATTCCCGTCCGACGGAAAACGAATATAATCAAATTGTACCTCATCAAAACCTCGCTCATAAACCTCGCGAGCAAAGTCTGCTGTATACTTCCAAACACCAAAATGAGTCGGATCAAGCCAGTGGACACCTTTATAGTCTGCCCAGAGTCCGCCACCTTTTCTTTGCAGAGCATACTGAGGTTCCTTTTCCACTATATACGGATCCTGGAAAACAAAAAGCCGGCCAATAACGTAAATGCCTTTTTCATGCAATTTTTTAATTACGCCATCAACATCATAAAGCTCTCTCTGTGTGTTATATTTTTGCAAAGAATCTCTTTTTAAATGAAAGGCCGGTTCACCCTGCGGACCCTTCACATCTATGACTACTGTATTTAAATTATTATTTTTAACAAAATTTATAAGCTCGTCCAAACGGCTTGTCCCGACAGTATAAGCAGTAAGATATATCCCTTTCACCTCTTTTGGTTTTTTTAAGTGCTCTGCGCTTGCAATTGCTTTATGATTATAATTCAAATAGCTTATTTCTTTTTCAATACTGAAAATATTAAATAAAACAATATTAAAACAAGCAAGCGCAAAAATACCGGCTATCACAAGATATGTCCAACTTGGCAAAAATTTTTTAAAATACTTTTTATCTTTTTTAGAAAACATATTATCTGGAATCCTTGTAAAACTTTGAGCGACTTGGCGAAAGCGAAGAGATAAATAATGGGAGCGAGGCAAAGGGAAGCCGAAACTGGACCCCGCTCCAGTTTTTCAGAACTGGGGCGGGGGGAATTTCGGAGGGCTCCCCTGCCAAGCGACGCTTTATTTATCTTAAGCGAAGCCAGGAAGCGAAAAGCTTTGCAAGGATTCTACGGCACAATTTGTTGTATAATTATCGGCTCATTTTCATAAATAATTTCTCCCTGATTTGCGCGAAATCCAAAATACCAAACAAACGCGCCAATTGCTACGGCAACCAATATAAAAATCAATAAATATATCCAGCTGTTATCTTTTTCTTTTTCCGCAAAAGATAACGTATCGTCATGTTTAATTGTTTGAGGCATAAAAATTAATCCAAATATTTTCTATTTGCTTGATGTTCAGCGCCTGTTTTGGCGTAATAAACCCGGCCCTCTTTATCGGTTAAAAAATACAAATAATCATTTGATACGGGATATAAAACCGCCTTAATAGATAAAACACTCGGATTATTTATCGGACCAAGCGGAAGGCCCTTGTATTTATAAGTATTCCAAGGCGAATTTATTGCCAAATCCTCATATGTTGACCGGCTTCTTCCAGAGGCAGTTACATAATTTACTGTTGAATCCATCTGCAAAGGCATTCCATATTTTATGCGCCTACTTATTATATCGGCAACAGTCCTTCTGTCTTCGTAAGTGTTTACTTCTCTTTCTACAATACTAGCCGTTGTCAGCACTTCAAAAATCGTCTTTCCCTGTTTTTTTATTTCCTCACGTATTTCTGGGGTTAATTTTTTTCCAAAATTATCCAATGCTTTTTTTAATAAATCGTCAATCGTCCCATCTGCCAGAATACGATAAGTATCAGGATAAATATAGCCCTCCATAGAAACATATGATGGCTTATCTGCTAAAAAGTCATATCGCCAACCACCCTTAAAATCCACCTTTGCGCTTCTATAATCTACTGCTGGCCTGCCGGTTAAATAGTATAATTCATCTTCATTTTTTATTAATCCTTTACTTATTAAATACTCGGCTAGATCACGAAGATTCCAACCCTCGATGATAGTAAAAGTTTTTTCTTTTATTCTTATTATTGTCATTTCGTTTGCTAAACTGGAGATCTTTTGTCCCTTCTTTAGAGTATAATCTCCGGGCTGAAAAATACTCTCTAACCCAAAAAGCCAAACATATGACTTGAACACAAATACATTATCTATAATGCCATTTTCTTGTAATTTTTTGCTTATCGTACCTACACCTTCGCCCTCCTCAACTTTAAAAAATATAAGTTCTGCATTTTTAGGAGGCCTTTTAACATAAAACTCT
>JAHINX010000065.1 GCA_018895765.1 Patescibacteria group bacterium | reverse complement strand
GAGAAGCCCGGGAAATGGTCGGCAAAACTCCTCCTCATATAGAAACATGCAAACCTTTATTAAAAGGGATTATTTCTGACTTTGAAGTTACGGAAAAAATGCTTCGTTTTTTTATAGGCAAAGTGCACGAAGGCGGATTTAATATTATGCCACGTCCGCGGGTTGTTGTTGGCGTGCCTTTAGAAATTACCGAAGTAGAAAGAAAGGCTGTAGAAGACGCCACTCTTTCAGCAGGCGCAAGAGAAGTATTTTTAGTTGAAGAACCGATGGCGGCGGCAATTGGAGCCCGCTTGCCGATTGAAGAGGCTGACGGCAACCTAATTGTTGATATTGGCGGAGGCACAACTCAAATAGCTGTTATATCATTGAGTGGCATTGTAACTTGGAGGGCAATAACTATTGCGGGAGACGAGCTGAATAAAAATATTATTCAATACGCCAAAGATGTTTTCAATCTTCTCTTGGGCGAAAAACACGCAGAAAATATAAAACAAAGCATCGCTTCAGCCTGCCGGCTAAATGAAAGACAACAGATAGAGATGCGCGGTCGTGACCTTGGTTCCGGACTACCAAAAGAAATAATCATAACGGACGACCATATTAGAGAAGCGATTGCGCGCTCTATTAAGAAAATAGTTGAAAATATAAAAATGACCCTCGAAGAAACTCCGCCTGAACTGGTAGCTGACATTTATGAACGCGGATTAGTCCTTTGCGGAGGCGGAGCGTTGCTCCAGGGCTTAGATAAGCTCATTGCCGAATTTACCGCTATTCCGGTACGGATAGCGGATGACCCGCTTACCTGTGTTGCTAGAGGCACAGGAGCGCTTTTATCAAATCCGGCACTACTAAAAGAGGTCGCATTGGATGCAGAATATACTCTATAAACACGCCTCATTTTATATATGCTTCAGATAAAAGGCAAAACTATAATAATAGCTATCGCAGTATTTGTACTGTTGATTTTTTTAAATTTTCTTAAAATACTGGATACACCAAAAAAATTAATATTCTCTGTCTTTGCTCCAATACAAACAAAATTATATGAAACGGGAATAAAAGCCCGTGAATATTTTGATAATGAAAAAAATACTGTCTATAATTCGGAGTTAGAACTTTTAAAAGCCCAGGTCCGCAGTCTACTTATACAAAATGCCAAGTTGAAAATTTTGGGTGAAGAAAATAAAATACTGAAAAAAGAACTTGGATTTACAAAAGAACATTCTTTCGACACTGTGTCCGCACGCGTTATAGGTGCCGACTCTTTGCGAAACTCTACCATACTGATACTACAAATAGAAGACAAGGATTATGATCCAAAAAACCTTAAGCCGGATATGCCTGTTATTGTGGAAGATGGCATACTCGTAGGAAAAATAGTAGAAGTAAATGAGCGGGAAATATTTATGGTACCCATTACCGCAAGCCGTAGCGCTGTAGCCGCAACAATTCTGGGAAATGATTTCACTATCGGCGTTGCAGAAG
The DNA here is from genome assembly GCA_018895765.1 of Patescibacteria group bacterium. Lineage (GTDB taxonomy): Bacteria > Patescibacteriota > Patescibacteriia. The sequence continues at coordinate 635 of JAHINX010000065.1, read as the reverse complement.
GGGAGTCAAGTTTAGCGATAAAAATGGGCATGATCCCAAAAAATGAAAAAATAAAGCAAGGCGAACTCGTAGTCACATCAGGAATGGAAGAAAATATGCCAAAAGGATTGCTATTGGGAACAATATCAAAAGTGGACCAAGACCCTCAAACTCCATTTAATGTCGCCTATGTAACACCTTTATACGATATAAAGCGGCTTTCAAAAGTTCTTATCATTAAAGATTACTAAATGTTAAAGCAATTTATAATATTTCTATTAGCCATTCTTGGAACATTGGCCCAGATGAGCATAACAAGCGTCTTGCCGTTTTTAGAGTATATTAATATTGTGCTTCTTATAATAATCTATCTTATCCTATCAAAAAATCCTTTTGTTATTTTCTTTGCTTTTTTCTGCGGATATCTTCTGGATGTTTATTCTTCTGCGACTTTTGGACTTAATATTCTAACTTACACTACAATCGCCTTTATTTTAATATTTATTTATCTAAACTTTTTGAGCTCTTCGCGCATCATACCGTTCATTATGTCATTCATTAGCATTTGCCTTTATTACCTACTGGCGAATTTAGCAATGATTATTCTAAGTTTTCTGAAGATTATTCCAAAAATAGAAATATGGAACCGCTTAATG
>JAHINX010000064.1 GCA_018895765.1 Patescibacteria group bacterium | reverse complement strand
TCAAGTTCCTCTTCAGTATATATAGGTCTGCCATGCCTTCTAAAATCTACTCTTATATCAGCATCAATTGGCTCTTTCTCCTTGCTCTCAATGTTATTTTCATTATTTAATTCTTTATATTTTTCCATAATATTTTAAATTAAAAATAACTTCTTTCAGCAAAAATGGCATATGCTATGCCAATATTTTCAACCTTATAAATTATATTAAAATATTTAATCAGACAAACAAAATTAACTTCTTTACAGATTATCAAAATGAAATTTCTGCAACTTTATATTTAATAATTTCTTAATCGCAATCATCTTATAAACCTTTTTCTTCGAATAATATATTAGACCCGTTGCTTAATAATAGCTCATCCGAGCATATTACCCCTTATGGATTTTGGAATTATCGGCTGCTAGCCAGATGATAATTCCAAAGCCCGCAAGAAATCAATATCGCCTGATCATCGAATCCTTCAACTCTGTTGCGGAATACATCGGTTACGATTCTTAATCTTTTTACTCCTCCGATAGCATGTTCTACTAAAACTCTGATACCGGACTTTTTTTTGTTTTTGTTTATTGCTTTATTTGATAATTTTTTATTTTTAGTTTTTCTTTGAGGCATAGAAATAATATGTCCGGGAAATTGATTGTCAAATCCTTGAAATCCCAAATCCAGATGCTTCTTGATTTTCTTGGGAATAAATTCGGGCGGAGCTTGCTCTTTAAGAAGAGTAAAATCGCGCTCTTTTCCTTCCACAGTTTTACTTAAAAATCCCACTCCTTTATTCTTCTCGGCGATAACAAGATTTTTTCTGGTATGCCTTTTCTTTTTTCCTGAATAATTGGCTTTCTGTTTTTCTTTGTCTTTTGGTCTTTGAATCGGACGCTCTGTGCCGTCAATAAATACTTCTCTGGCTTCAGGAAATGCTTTTAAAAAATCTTCCACGCTCCTCATTTGTCGTTTAGGTAAAACCAATTTCTTGCCCAAGGTTGCTTCCAAAATTCCGCTTAATTGTCTCTGCCTCCTGAAAGTGTTGGCTCGGTTGCAACCATAAAAGAAACTCATTACATCATAGGTCGGATAGCACTTGTAATAGAAGAGAATGAAAAACAGCTTTTCGGGAATTGTTCTTAAAAATCCTATTCTGCCTCCGCCGATTTTACGCTTGCGGTTCTTGTGTCTTTTGCTTTTCTGCCATGCTTCTGAAAACGCGGGTAAAAGATCAAGAAACTCTTGAGGCCTTAAACCTGTTAAAGCCGATGTTAATCGCTCATTTTTTAAAGCTCTGCCAATATTTATCATAATGGTTAAAAATTTTAGTTAAAAATCTTATACCATTATTTTAGCAAAAAATTGTTAATTAAGCAACAGGTCTATTATCTTATAATCGACCTTTCTAATTTATATTACAATTCCAATCCGGTTTTTATTTCAAAATAAAACCCCCTGACATAAAAAGGAGTTATCTTTTTTTAGAATAATTATTTAACCGCGCCGCAATCGTCAAAACATTTTTCTGGAAACTCGCCGGTTTTGACGCAATCATCAATGCATTTCTTAGTTTCTTCGTTATAGCGCAAGGGCTCCCCCGACATAGGCATAGGCGTAGGATCCAAATCGTTAATATCCGTTTTAAGCCTTCTGTGAATTCCGCGCCTGATCATCGGCAGTTTTTCTTCGTCCATAATTCTCGCCGCGCGCGCCGTAAAAATATCGCCCTTCCTTTCGCCGATAGCCATAATAAACTGGTCTTTCTTAAATTCTTCAACCATCCGCGGATCTAGATTTTCTATATTGATATTTTGCGCGCCGACAGGCGTTTCTATAATTATATAATCATCGCCAATCTCGGATATTTTTCCGGCTACGCCCCCGCCGCGCGGCTCTATTCCCCTTTTGATAAACGGTCTGAAAAATATTCCCGGCGCGCGATTGCCAAAAGCCTGCTCTTCTATTCTTTCCGAGATGTCCGTATAAGCCAGCATTCCTCCCATAACCGTAACGAATATAATCAAGCCCGCCGCAAAATATCCGAAAGGTTTTTTGTATGAAAAATCAGTTTTCGTCAGGAGATAACCGGCCAAAAAAAGGAATAATACAAAAGTGATAACCAGCAAATACGGAAACGATTCCAGAAAAGCGTATGTCCCGGCGCTGCCGAAACTTAGATATTCCAAGTTGTCGGTTGTTTTTAAATAGAAGAAAAACAAATTAAAAAACAGCGCGGCTAAAACAACGCTTAGCGCGAAAGCGCTTTCCAGCCCGAGTTTTTCCGCCAGAAAAATATATTTTGAGCGCAATTTAACCTGCCTATTTTTGATTTTAGACATTATTTTGTCTTCCAATTTCGGAGTTGTTTCGTTTTTCATATTTTTTCTTTTTCCAGTTTCTCTTTAATAATTTTTTTTCCTCTGGATATGAGAGTTCCCACGGTGCTCGTTGGAATTCTTAATATGTCGCTGATTTCCTCGTAAGACTTCTGCTCAAAATAAAATAGGATGAGCGGCTCTTGATATTTGAGTTTAATGTTTTTCAGGCATCTGCCGATTTCTTTTTTCAAAAAAGTTTTATCAATATGGCCGTTAAGGTCTATTTTTTCATCCGCTATTTTATATTCAACCTCGTCCAAGGAAACTTTTGTTCTGGAATTTTTTTTGAGATAATTCACGGCTTCATTATGGGCGATTCTGTATATCCATGAGGAAAACTTTTTATTCGCGTCAAACCCGTAGAGATTTTTATACGCCTTAATAAAAACATCTTGAAGAATGTCTTCAAGCTCGTCGGCGTCGCAAATGAATTTGCGGAGATAATGAGAAAGTTTGGCTTGGTATCACTTGATGATTTCGCCGTATAGCTCCCGGTCTTTTTCCCTTATTATCTTGATAAGTTGTTCGTCGGGCAATTCAAGTGGTTTCATATCTATATTATACCTTCATATTTAATACAATTCAAGCGCGATTTTATTTCAGATTTACAACAAAAACACGCCTCTTTCAGGCGTATTTCGTTTGATATTTATAAGCCGCCGCTTCATCTCCTTGTCAGGGGTAGCTAATAACAGCCAACATTCAAATTCCTTAGCTATAAATTAGAATAAGCAATTTCGCAATTCAGGACTATTTAAATATTATATTTCTTGAGCCTTGCGCCGACGGCTTTTGCCGCAGCCTTCAACGATTTTGATTTTGCTATTTTTTTCGCAAGGGTTTCGTCTTTCAGAACATTTTCCGCCCACACCGCAAAATCATTTTTTTCCGCGTTGACATGATACGCGAATAATTCTTCGCTCATGTTTTTTAAAGCATCGGCCAAATCCTTGATGTTTTTCAGGATTGGACCGTTGTTAATCCAGAAGCTTGAATTTTCATCAGCTTGGACCAGCTCCAACTTTTCTGTTTTTTTTGCCATAATTTTTGTCTCCTTTTATTTTGTTAATTATTAAATTAAAATAAGATCATATACAACTATTTTGTTTTTTCCAATCTCAACTTAAAATCATTCAAGACATTCATATAGCTGATAAACGCTTCGTAGGGCGATTCGTACGGGCTGAAATATTTGTGGACAT
>JAHINX010000063.1 GCA_018895765.1 Patescibacteria group bacterium | reverse complement strand
TTTTTGGAGCTGCCTTTTTCTTAGCAACTTTTTTCTTTTTTGGAGCTGCCTTTTTCTTAGCAACTTTCTTTTTCTTCATAACTTTTTTCTTTTTTGGAGCTGCCTTTTTCTTAGCAACTTTCTTTTTCTTTTTGGCCATAATTTTTTTCACCCCCTTTCGAAAAATTATTTTTTAAATTATTTTTTATTTTTATATTTTAATTATACCATAATCAAGAAAACAAAAAAACAAGAAAGCAAGAAAACAAGAAACAAGTTATCGATTGTCAATTTTTAATTATCAATTAAAATACAAATGAAAATTGGAAAATGATACTTCAATGAAAAATGATAAATGAAAAATGAAAATTAAAAAAACCGCTTTTTTAGCAAGCGGTTTTAAAATCATTATTTTATGTCAAGTAATTCAGATAATTTTTCTTTGTCAAATCCAATTACGATGTTTTCTTTTCCACCTTTTTCTATTATTGTAACAGGCACCCCCATCTGTCCGGATTTTTTTACCATTTCTTCTGCCCCTTTTTGGTCCTCGTCGACCATTATATTTTTATATTCTATATTTTTTTCATTAAGCCATTCTTTTAGCATATGGCAATATGGACAAGTAGTAGTTGAATAAATTGTTATTTTCATAAGGTTGGTTTTTAATATTTAAGTACGCCTTTCTTTAAGTATAGTAATTATAAATAAATAAATCAAAAAATCCCCGCTGAATTTACAGGGAGATTTTTTGGTGGACGCACGTGGATTCGAACCACGGACCTTTACAATGTCAATGTAACGCTCTAACCAACTGAGCTATGCGTCCTTGGTGCTCGCAGATGGATTTGAACCATCGACCCCAGACTTAAACATTCGTAAAATTACGTCGTGGCTCAAAAATTTAAATATATGCGCGTGGATGGACTTGAACCATCGACCCCAGACTTATAAGGTCTGTGCTCTAACCAACTGAGCTACACGCGCGCATATATTTAAATTTTATTCGCCACTGGTAATTATAAGGTCTGTGCTCTAACCAACTGAGCTATGCGAGCATATTTATATAGTATTTTAGCACAGATTTGTCTTTTTTGCAAGATATAAAAAATACCAAGGGTAATGCTTGGTATTTTGTTGAAGCTATTTATTTAATAGCCAAATGCTATAAGTGAGGTATGTCGCAAACGTAACCCACACGAAATAAGGAAAAAGCAGAATAGAGGCTAGGCGCGAGACGCTCCAGGTAGAGGCAATAATAACTAAAACGGAAAATCCTAGAATAGCAGCTTCGATTATAGCGGGGTAAAAAAGATGCTGGCCAAAGAAAATATAACTCCATAAAAAGTTCAATCCGCCGTTTATGATAAAAAATATTATTATAAAAATGAAGCGGGAGTTATTTTTTTCTAGTTTATTCCAGATGATGATGGCAGAGATAGTGGCGCAAAGAAAAATAAAAGTCCAAACAGCGCCGATTATATAACCCGGCGGAGTAAAGGCAGGAAGATTTATTGTTTTGTACCATTCCATTCCCGTACTGGTAATTTGTCCGCCAAAATAAGCAAGAGCTATGGTGAAGAGAGGTATTATTATATAATTTAGTTTGAGGCGCATAATATGTATTATACCATAAACATTGACTATTATTTATTTTCATGCTATTAATTATGAATGGAGGACGGAATGAAGAAGTTGTCACTCGCGCTATTTATTTTTTGTTTACCGTTTTTTGCTAACGCAGAAAGGAGGAGAGAAATGGCGACAGAAGACACGCTCCTTTATAAATTAGAAATTTTTTCTTCATATATTAAGGCAATAAAAAATAGCGTTGGGAGTAAGATATTTAAGAACTTATTTTATATAATTAAAGGAAGAAGTATAGATGCCTTGCAGAATGGAAATTTATCTTGCGCATACTTTGTAAGCACTATTTTGCGCCATTTTGATTTAATAAAAGAGTGGCGGACATCGGTGGATGGTTTAGTGGAAGAGATGGAAGAATGCGGTTGGGAGAAAATTTTAAAACCACGTAAAGGCGCGGTGATTGTTTGGGAAAAAATGTATTTTAGACACTCTGGAGAATGGCATGGCCATATCGGGTTTTATATCGGAGGAGGCTGGGCAATCAGCACAAGTTCTTTTAGGCGGGCACCGACTGCTCATCCTTGGCAGGCATATTCAGGTTCACAAAAGAAAAGAAAAATTATTGCTATTTATTGGCATAAAAAATTGGAGAAGAATTGAAAATACTCTGTTGTTGCAGAGTATTTTTTTAAATCCCAGGAATTCCCAAATTTCCAAGTCCGCCTGATTCGCGCATTTTTTTCGCCATTTGTTTTTGCGCTTGTTTTGTGGCTTTTCTATGGGCGATTTTTATAAGTGTTTCCAGATTATTCTTTTTTTCCGGAGTAAGCAATGACTCGTTTATACGAATGTCAAAAAGTTCCATATTACCGTCTAATGTGAGTACGACTCCGCCTTCGCTTGTGGTTGTTCTTTGCGAAGAAAGTTCGGATTGCATCTTTTTTGCCTGCTCCTGCATATTTTTTAGCCCTTTGAGTTTATCGAACATATATTTTTTTTTATTAAATATTTAGTACATAATATATAGTAAACCAAATTTTTATTTGCAGGTCAATATTTTGACACCCCTATAAAAATTTTGTAATACTAGTTTAGTAGGTAACGATGTCAAGCAAGCGACCGAAAAAGCTTTTTGAGAATTATCATATCTCAAACTCTTTAAGAAAAATTATTATTTGCAGTGGTTTTGTTTTTTATTTTTTATGCCATTAATTGGCATTCATATAATTTGCCGAAATTTTAAAACCCCCGAGCGAACCGAGGGTTTTTTAGTATCTAATTTAATTTTATAATCCTAGTGCCCCGTCAGGATTCACTAATCCATATCCATAAGAATCATCAAAGCCGAGAGGGCCGAGATCTTCCGCCAATTGCATCAGAAGCGCTCTGGGATTACTTATTCCCGCGCTAAGAAGAAGGGCAACGCTTCCTGCAACATGCGGAGTTGCCATTGAAGTCCCATCCATGGTGTTATAGCTACCATCATTCCATGTTGAGTAAATCGCAACGCCCGGTGCGAAAAGTTCTACTTCCGATCCTTCAGAACTCCAGTATGGAGTTACGTCAGAAGAATCGGTTGCGCCAACTGCTATAACAGAAGCGTATTTTCCGGGATAGTCAACCTCGTTTGTGAGTGGATTGCCATCGCCGTCATTTCCCGCAGCTGCAACCAGGATGAGGCCTGCATTTGCGGCGGCATCAACTGCCATATGCAAAGACGGGACATCGCTATTTGTTCCCAAACTCATATTCACAACTTGCATTCCATTTGCCATTGCCCACTCTAGTCCGGAAATAATATCGCTCACATATCCGGAGCCGTTTTTGTCCAAAACTTTAACGGCAAAGAGCTTTGCTTCCGGTGCGACGCCGACTACGCCAAGCGTGTTATCAAGCGCGGCGATAATACCGGCAACATGCGTTCCGTGCCCGTTATCGTCAGACCATTGGTTTGGGTTTGCCGGTTTTACAGGATTTTTGGAAACAAAGTTGACTCCGCCGGCTACAATCAGGTCCGGATGACCGGCATAAATGCCTGTATCAAGCACGGCAACTTTTACTCCGGCGCCTTTTGCAGTTTGCCAAGCAAGATTTGCGCCAATTCGCAGAACTCCCCAAGGCATCTCTTGTGTTGGGTCCGGTTCCGGGTCAGGAGTGGGGTCTGTTACGTCGTCATCTTTGCATTCTGGCCAAGGTATGCATCCTGTTGGCGGTTTTGTCGCATGAACAAGTATGTCAACTTCCACTGATTTTATGCCTTTTAGGGCTTTTATGCGGTGTACCGCCGCTTGTTGCGGGAGCAGAACTGAAAGTCCGTTTACAAGCGGAAGTTCGCGCAGAACCTGCCCGCCATTATTTTTCACTGTGGCCTGACTTACTGGTTCGCCTGCTTCAAAGGTTACGATGTAACGGTTTTGCGAGCTGGCAAGAGCGGACTTGCTATTACCTAGAAGTTCATTTCCGCCACAAGCGGAAAGCAAAAGCGTGGCAATAATAATAAAAGTGATTTTTCCCTTCATTTTTCTGCCTCCTTGTTTCGGGTTGAAAGAACGTTTTAAGCTAAATAAGCTTAGGTATGTCATAGATTAGCATATTAATTATTAATTGTCAATATTATATTATAACAGAATATAAAAGATTAGAAAAATCGATATTGAAATCAGGAGCTTACTTTGTTATTATACAGATATATGGAATTGGATAAAAAAATAAAAGACAAATTTGATAAAACCCTCAAGGAGCAGGGGATTTTTGATTTGACGGGCAAATTGCAGAAAAAGTTCAATAAAGCGGAGTTTTATCTTGTCGGTGGAAGCGTTCGGGACATAATAATAGGTAGACAGATCAAAGATATAGATTTATTGATACGAAAAGTTAAGGTTAAGGACTTGGAATGCGAACTTAAAAAAACGGGAAAAGTGAATCTTGTCGGTGAGCGGTTTAGCGTGCTGAAATTTGGCTTAACCCCCCCTAACCCCCCCTTAGTAAGGGGGGGAAATAAAGCGGAAATTGATATTGCGATTCCGCGCAAGGATTTTGCTTTTGGCACCGGCAGATATAAAGATTTCAGAATTAAATCAGATCCCAATCTGCCGGTAAAAGATGACTTGTCGCGCAGGGATTTTACAGTCAATTCAATGGCATGGAATATTATGGATAAAAAGCTGGAAGATCCTTTTGGCGGGTTTGATGATTTGAAAAAAAAGATTATTCGCGCAGTCGGCGATCCAAAAGAAAGATTTCGCGAAGATTATTCCAGGATGCTCCGCGCGATACGTTTTGCTATGCAGCTCGGATTTACAATTGATAAAAAAACATGGGAAGCGGTAAAACAAAATATCGGGCACATTAATGATAAAGTAAAAGAAGAACGCAAGGTTTCATACGAGGTTATCGCGGGAGAATTTTTAAAAAGTTTTAACGCTAAGCCAGTAGAGACAATCAAAATGTATATGGAATGCGGAGCTCTGAAGCTCCTTATGCCCGAGGTTTTAGAAATGAAAAAGTGCAGCCAGCCAAAAGATTACCATAGCGAAGGCGATGTGTTGACCCATACTTTTTTAGCTCTGAATAATCTAGATTCAAAATTATTTAAAAGTTATTTCAAAGAACCTCCCCAACTTACAACAAAAGTTGCAATTCTTTTTCATGATGTGGCCAAACCTTCCACAAAAAAGAAAGTTGGCAAGAAAACCGTTTTTTATAATCATGACAAAAAAGGCGCAGAAATCGCTAAAAAGATTATAGACCGACTAAAGCTTACATCTCCACCCGACGTTGGCATTGACGGAGAAGAAGTGGTATGGCTTATAAAAAATCATTTGTTATTCATGCATAGCGCGCCGGAAAAAATGAAAAAAACAACAATAGAAAGATATTTATTTAATGATAGATTTAGTGGCATCGCTCATATGCAATTATTTTTGGCAGATGCCAGCGCCACTCGGCCTGCGGGTAAACCGGCTGATCTCACGCGGTTTAAAAAAGCGATGAAAATCATAAAAGAAATGAAACCGGAAAAAGCTCCGCAATTGCCAAAATCTTTTTTAGACGGCAATGAGATAATGAAAATGGTAAATTTAAAACCCGGACCAAAGGTAGGTGAAATTTTGGAAGCTCTCCGCGAAGAGCAGCTAAGCGGTAGAATTAAAAATATAACAGAAGCAAAGAAGTTTGTAAAAAAATACCCCGTTAAATAAACGGGGGGTGGTTTTGTTATTTTATGAAACGATCGTAAAAGTTTAGATATTTTTCTACGAGATTGTATTTTTCATCAATTTGTTGGAGCTTATTAAAACCGTGTTGCAAAAGTCCAAAAAATAGTTTGATAGCAAAGACTGAAAGCGTAAGTTGGGAGGCAAAGCCTTCTTTAAGGTGTTCAGACGATTCGAGACAGGTTTGATTCATTTTTCTTCTCCTTTTTAGGGAGGATATCACAAAATTTCATATATGTCAATAATAAAAGTTAAAAAAGAAGATAAAGATAAGCGGTTGGATAAATTTTTAATAGAAAAAATGCCTGAGCACTCAAGAAGTTATTGGCAGAAACAAATTAAAGCTGGCTTGGTTTTGGTAAATAACAAGCAAGCAAAAGTGCATGAATTTTTAAAAGAAAATAATAAGGTTTCAATCAAACAAGAAAGTAAGAGGACTCTAAATAAAAAAAATAAAATACAGCGGAAATATAATTTATTGCACGAAAATAAAAATTATTTAATAGTTGAAAAACCGGCAGGAATGTTGACTCATCGGACAGGCGGAGAAGAGGGATTGGCAGACGCGCTTTTGAAAGATTATCCAGAGATAGAAGGCGTGGGAGAAAAATATCGTTGGGGGATTGTCCATCGTTTAGATAGGGATGTGAGCGGAGTTCTTCTGGTAGCAAGGACAAAAGAATTTTTTAAATATATAAAAAAACAATTCAAGGAGCGTAAGGTTAAAAAAAATTATCTGGCATTGGTCTACGGTGAAATACAAAGAGATGAGGATGATATAAATTTTGTAATTGCAAGAGCCAAAGAAGGAAAGATGGCTGCTAGGCCGGAGGAGGGTGAGGGAAAAGAAGCTACAACCCATTTTGACGTTTTGCATCATTATAAAAATTATACATTTTTATGCGTGCAGATTTTAACCGGCAGAACGCATCAAATTCGCGCTCATATGTTAGCCTATGGCTATCCAGTTGTAGGAGATAGAATATACCGTGCGCGACTCGCCAGCCGGCGGAACAAAATAAAAATACCTTGCGAAATGGACAGGATTTTTTTACATTCGCATATAATCGGATTTAATAATTTAAAAGGAGAGCGGGTGGAATATGAAAGCAAATTGCCAAAAGAGTTAAAAGATTGTCTTAAGGAATTAAAATAAATTTTATGTATCCTATCGTTACTATTTCTGGCAGGGCCGGAAGCGGTAAAAGCACAGTTGGCAGAAGCTTGGCTAAAAAATTGAAAGCAAAACGTATTTATGTCGGTGGCATCCGCAGAGATTTGGCTAAGAAAAAAGGAATGACTTTGAGCCAGCTAAATAATTATGCTCTAACTCATCCTGAAACTGATATTGATATTGATAAAGCCGCCCAAAAAGAAGCCCGCAAGACGGCAAAAAAAATGCCGGTGGTCGTAGAAGGTAGGACTCAGTATTATTTTTTCCCGAAATCAATAAAACTTTATTTTGATGTGGATTTTTACGAAGCGGCCAAAAGGATATGGAAAGATTTGCAGGATAAAACAAAAAGCGCAAAGCGCAATGAAGGCGAGTTAAAATCTTTTGACGAGGTTTTGGAGAGCATAAAAAAGCGGGAGAAAAATGATGTAAGGCGTTACCGCAAATATTATGGCATTAATTATAAATCAAAAAAGAATTTTGATTTGGTGATTGATACTACCAAAATTTCCGCAGAAAAAGTATTAGAAAAAGTTTTGGTTTTTGTTCGCTCTAAAATAAAATAAAAAATTGGAATTATAAGTTTTCTGGCCGGGTTGACAGGTCGGTTTTTTTATTTTAGAATAAAATCAGCTCATTTCAATAAGGTTGTGCCATTCGTAGCGTTAGAAAGAGCGGAGACCTAGATTTTGTTGGGCTCATTTTTCGCTCTATCATTCCTCGCTAGGTTCTATACTAAAACTACGAACCTCACGGAAAGCTACGAACGACCAAAGAACTACGAAGGGCATTCTTCTTTTAATAATACAGGCATCGGTCTCTATTAAGAAGGCCGTGCCGTTCGAAGCTCTTTGCGATAGCAAAGAGCGAAGAATGGAGGAGAAGATGCAACCAGTGACAATGGCAATAAAAGGAAATGTGCCAATTATTTTTACAGTTCCGCATGATGGCGGAGTTGTATCTTTTTTTAATGAAGAAGAGTTGCCAATCAGGCGGCCAGAACGGCAAAACGACGAAGGCACAGGTTATGCTGTCTATCAGGCATGTGACGATATGGAAAGGAGATTTAAAAAAAGGCCTTTTGCTCTTTTTCAGAAAGTTGAAAGGAAAAGATTGACTCGGGAAATTATTTTGTCATTTTATAATCGTGTTCTCGAAGATGTTAGATTTTGTTTGAATAAATGGGGGAGGTGTTATCTTTTTGATTTTCATGCATTTCAGAATCAGCCGGAAATTGGAAATTATGATATTGTGCTTGGAACTAATCATAGGCAGACAACTTGTATAAACTTTGATTTGCAATTTGGCAATAATCTTGGACTTTGGGTTTTGTTTGACAATAATAAGCAACGGTGCAGATTAAAGGTTTATGTTCCAGATATGAGCCCAAGAGAGGGAGAAAGGTTTGTGGCTAGCAAAGATTTTACTTTGGCAAAATGGATGAAGGATAGAGAGCCGAGGGTTAATGCTTTGCAAATGGAAATTTATAAGGATTGGTTGATGATGGATGAAAATACCGAAATATTCATTAAGGTTCTTTCAAATGCGATTGCATTAAATACATTATAATCAAAACTCCGGCCGTGTCCTTCGTAGCTCAATAGAGCGAAGAAGGGGCCGGAGTTTTATAATATAAATTAAAAATTTTACACATCGTGAGTTATTTGTCTTTTTTCATCGTCTTTATGCATTTTGTGCAAACCTTTTTCTTTTCACCGTCAATCGTCCTTGCTTGCAAATTTACGTATTGTCTGCGTAATGTTTTTATGTTTGAGTGGCTGCGGGAAGCCGCTTTTTTAGAGCCGCGTCCGCATATATCGCATCTTCTAGACATACTGGTTGATAGTTACTAATTACGAATTACTAATTACTAATATAGCAGGTATAAATAATTTGGTCAAGGGGTTGATAAAAAGCTCGATTTATAATAACCTGCAGGCAAATGTTTGACAAACAAAAAAGGAAAGCTGAAATGAGAGAAGAAGCGCAAGTTTCAAACGGCGCTTATCGCAGTTCAATAATCAAGTTCGGCAAAATGATTCCCGGCTTTCGTCTCTGGCTTTACAAAAGGCTCGCCACATAGTTCATTCCCAATGTTAAGAGTTCAACTTTCCACATACCCCTCGCATCAAACAAGATGCGGGTTTTTTAGCCTTGATTTTTTTGAGAATATATATATAATAGTAGGAAGTAATATGCCTATTAGTTTACTTAGCGACAATCCATTATTTTTTCTTGCCTGGGTGGGAGCGATACTAATCGCCCTTTCTACGCATGAGTTTGCCCACGCTTACGCCAGCTATAGATTGGGAGATAATACGGCGAAAGATATGGGTCGGCTAACGCTTAATCCGCTTGCTCATATTGACTGGCTGGGATTTTTTATGTTGCTTTTGGTGGGATTTGGCTGGGGAAAGCCAGTAATGACAAATCCGTATAATTTGAAGTATAAAAAGTGGGGGATGGCGGTTGTGGCCCTTGCCGGACCTTTAGCGAATTTAATAAATATAATCTTTTTTGGAGTTATTCTGAAGCTAATAGGCGCATATCTTATTCTTAGCCCTGACAATCTACTTATTCAGTTCATCAACCTACTTATTATTATAAATACTATATTAATGATCTTTAATCTTTTCCCGATTCCGCCATTGGACGGCTCAAAATTGCTTTTTACACTTTTGGACAAACCGAAATATGAAGAATTAAAAGCGCGTCTTTCAACTCAAGGGCCTTTGATTTTAATAGGATTAATCTTATTAGATAATATTTTTGGGATAGGTATCTTTTCAGCAATTTTTAGTGGAATTATAAACTTTGTTTATAGGTTTTTCTAGAGACTTGACGTTTATTGACAGATATGGTAAAATTATTTTACAATATTAACTTGAAATAAGTTTTTTTAATTTATAGATTGCAGATTGGAATATTGACCTGTTTTTGTGATAATAATTGAATTTAAAATTTGAAATTAGAATATGCCAACAGTAAATCAATTGATAAAAAAAGGAAGACAGAGCGCAAAAAAGAAAAGCAAATCGCCAGCAATGCAATTTGTTAATAATACTTTAAAGCGCAGAAAGACAGAGATTTCAAAAGGAAGTCCTTTTAAGCGTGGAGTTTGTGTTAAGGTTACAACCACTACTCCAAAAAAGCCTAATTCGGCTTTGCGTAAAATTGCCAGAGTCCGACTTTCAAACGGTCAGGAAGTAACGGCTTATATTCCTGGAATTGGGCATAATTTGCAAGAACACTCAATTGTTATGATAAGAGGCGGAAAAGTAAAAGATCTTCCTGGCGTGAGATATCATATTGTACGAGGCACATACGATGCTCAGGGCGTAGAAGGAAGAAAAAAAAGCCGTTCTCGTTACGGCGTTAAAAAACCAAAATCATAACACAGATTTTTAAAACACAGATAACGCAGATATGCGCTTTGCGCAATTAAGAAAGAATCTGTGAAATCTGTGCTTGATTTATCCGTGTTAAATACTATGCGTGGAAAAAAGAAAGCACCAAAAAGAAAAATTAAGCCAGATGTAAAGTATAACAATCTCCAGGTTGCAAAATTTATCAATTATTTAATGGGAAGAGGTAAGAAAACAGTTGCGCAAGCTGTGTTTTATGATGCTTTGGATATAATTGCTTTAAAAACAAAAGAAGACTCACTCGTTATTTTTGAAACTGCTATTAAAAATGTAAGTCCTCAACTAGAAATTAGGAGTAAACGTGTTGGTGGAGCAAACTATCAAATCCCTTTTCCTGTAAAAGGAGATAGAAAATTTGCATTGGCTTCAAGGTGGATTTTGGGTGCGAGCAGGGATAAAAAAGGTAGAAGAATGGCGGAAAAATTAGCTGAAGAGCTAATGGCTGCAGCAAAAAATGAAGGAACATCAATAAAAAAGAAAGAAGACGTTCAAAGAATGGCAGAAGCAAACCGTGCTTTTGCACATTTCGCCCGTTAAACAATGAATTTTTATGCCTCGAGAATTTAATTTAGAAAAAATAAGAAATATTGGTATTATTGCCCATATTGACGCAGGTAAGACAACTGTCACCGAGCGTATTTTGTTTTATACCGGAAAAAAACATAAAATTGGCGAAGTCCATGAAGGTGCAGCAGAAATGGATTGGATGGAACAAGAACGCGAAAGAGGTATTACTATTACTTCGGCCGCAACAACTTGTTTTTGGAAAAATAATCGTATTAACATTATTGATACTCCGGGACATATCGATTTTACCGTAGAAGTACAGCGCTCCCTTCGTGTTTTAGATGGGGGCGTTGTTATTTTTGATGGTGTTGCCGGCGTAGAACCTCAATCAGAAACTGTTTGGCATCAGGCAGATAAATATAAAGTTCCAAGAATTTGTTTTGTAAATAAGCTTGATAGGACTGGCGCGGATTTTTATGCCGATTTGGCTTCAATTCATGAACGTCTTACTAAAAAAGCATATGCAATGCAACTTCCTATTGGCATAGAAAGCGACCTAAAAGGCATGGTAAATCTTTTGGAACAAAATGCCGTTATATATAAAGATGAATTAGGACAAGACGTAGAGACGATAGAAATACCTGAGGATTTGAAAGACAAGGCGCGCGAATATAGAGAGAAACTTGTAGAAGCAATCGCAAGTCAGGATGAGGGTTTGATGAATAAATATTTAAGCGGTGAAGATATTCCTTTGGAAGACTTAAAAAAGACGCTTAGAAAAGCTGTAATTAATTTTGAGATTATTCCTGTTTTTTGCGGAACTGCTCTAAAAAATAAAGGAGTCCAGTTGCTTTTGGATGCAGTTGTAGACTATTTGCCGTCTCCTTTGGAAGTCCCTCCTGTAAAAGGAATTGATATAAAAGATCCGGAAAAAGAGTTAGAGCGTCCGGCAGAAGACAATGCGCCTTTTTCAGCTTTAGCATTTAAAATCGCGACCGATCCCTTTGTAGGACGTCTTTGTTTTTTCCGTGTTTATTCCGGAATATTGAAAGCCGGCTCATATGTTTATAATTCTTCGACTGGCAAGAGAGAAAGAGTTGGACGCATTGTGCGAATGTATGCAAATCATAGAGAAGAAATAACTGAGGTTTATGCCGGAGATATTGCCGCTGCGATTGGTTTTAAAGACGTAACGACTGGCAATACTTTATGCGACGAAGATAGTCCTATTATTTTGGAATCTATAACTTTTCCAGAGCCGGTTATTTCTGTTGCTATTGAGCCAAAAACAAAAGTAGACCAAGAAAAAATGGGCGTTGCTCTTCAAAAGTTAGCGGAAGAGGATCCGACTTTTCGCGTTTACACCAATGAAGAAACCTCACAAACGATTATTGCCGGAATGGGCGAACTTCATTTGGATATAATTGTTGATAGAATGAGAAGAGAATTTAAGGTAGAGGCTAATGTCGGCAAACCTCAAGTTGCATATAAAGAGACAATCAAAGGCGAAGCAGAAGCAGAAGGAAAATATATCAAACAGTCAGGTGGCCGTGGACAATACGGGCATTGCTGGGTTAGAGTTGCTCCTCGCGAAGAAAGCCAGGGCTTCAAGTTTAATGATGAGGTTAAGGGCGGAGTTATTCCAAGAGAATATATTCCTGCTATTGAAAAAGGAATTAAAGAATCTTTAAACAAAGGTATTTTAGCCGGATATCCGGTTATTGATATTGAAGCAAGCGTCTATGATGGCTCTTACCATGAAGTTGATTCATCGGAAATGGCGTTTAAAATTGCCGGTTCAATGGCATTCTCTGCCGCGGCAAAAAAAGCCGGACTTATACTCTTGGAACCGACGATGAAAGTTGAAGTCACTACCCCGGAACAATTTATGGGTGATGTTATTGGAGATATAAATTCAAAACGCGGACAGGTACAGGAAATGCGCGAGAAAGATAGCATAAGAATTATTGACGCAATCATTCCTTTGGGAGAATTATTTGGATATGCAACTGAATTGCGCTCTATGACGCAGGGACGCGCAAGCTATTCAATGGAATTTGCAAAATATTCCGAAGTTCCAAGAAATGTTGCGGAAGAAATAATTGAGGGAAGAAAGAAGTAAAAAATAAAAGATAAAAAATAAAAGATAAAAAACAAAAACATAAAAATATAAAAATACAATGATTTATTGCGCGAAGCGCGATTCCACATTTTTTATATTTTATTTTTGATTTTTTATTTTGAAACATATGGGTGAGCTTTTTAAAAAAATAAAAAAGATAGCGCAAGAGGAGGGAAAGGCAATTGTCGTTGATGAGGCAACCGGTGACGCCTTTATCATAACTCCGCTTGAAAAATATAAAAATTTTGCATGCCAATGTGAAGACGAGAAAAAAGACGTTCTATCATTTGAAGAACCGGAAAAAGAAGAAAAAAGCGATTTTGACGATACCGAATTAATGAAAAAGGTAAATGAAGATATTGGTAAATGGCGCGAAGAACAGCAAGAAAAGCAAAGTAAAGGCGAAAACCAGGATAAAGATGAAAAAAATACTTTGAATGAAGAGGAAAGATATTACCTAGAGCCATTGGAATAATTGGCTAAAATTAGTTAAAAATATCACCCTTGTCAAGATAAAAGATTTGTGTTATAATAGTTTTCAGTTTCAAAAATTAATAATTTGCTAAAATTAAACAAATGCAGAATGGCGAATTATGAATGCAGAAGAATATTCTGAATTCAAAATTCCAAGTTCACAATTTAAAAAATATGGCAGGAAAATTTGAAAGAACAAAACCGCATATAAACATTGGCACAATCGGCCACGTTGATCATGGGAAAACCACTCTTACAGCGGCTATTTTAAAAGTTTTAGCTGCTCATGGCATGATTGCTCAAGATAAATCAGTGGATCAGATTGATGCCGCTCCAGAGGAAAAAGCGCGCGGTATTACTATTGCCACTGCTCACGTTGAATATGAATCTGAAAAAAGGCATTATGCTCACGTTGATTGTCCGGGACATGCCGATTACGTAAAAAATATGATTACTGGCGCAGCTCAGATGGATGGAGCTATTTTGGTTGTATCTGCCGCTGACGGCCCAATGCCTCAAACAAGAGAGCATATTTTGCTTGCCAGACAAGTAGGTGTGCCTTATATTGTGGTATTTTTGAACAAAGTTGACCAAGTATCTGATTTGGAATTGATTGATTTGGTTGAAGAAGAAGTTAGGGATTTATTGAAAAAATATGAATTTCCTGGCGATGAAACCCCAATTATCAGAGGATCTGCCTTAAAAGCACTTGAAAATCCTTCTGACGAAGCGGCTTCAAAACCAATCTTAGATTTGATAAAAGCAGTTGATGAGTATATCCCGGAACCTGTAAGAGACGTTGATAAACCATTCTTAATGCCGGTTGAAGACGTTTTCTCAATTGAAGGACGTGGAACAGTTGTAACCGGAAGAATTGAAAGAGGTATTATAAAGATTAATGAAGAAGTTGAAGTAGTGGGCGTACGCGATACCCAAAAAACAGTTGTAACCGGCATCGAGATGTTTAATAAACAGCTTGATGAAGGACGGGCAGGTGATAATGCAGGTCTTTTGCTTCGCAGTTTGAAAAAAGACGAAGTTGAACGCGGACAGGTTATCGCTAAGCCGGGAACTGTAACTCCTCACACAGAATTTGAAGCGCAAATTTATGCTTTGACAAAAGAAGAGGGCGGACGCCACAAACCATTTTTCAAAGGATATAAACCGCAATTCTATATCAGAACAACCGATGTAACAGGTGAAGTTACTTTACCGGAAGGAACAGAAATGGTTATGCCTGGCGATACTGTAAACGTAACAGTAAAACTTATTACTCCGGTTGCTTTGGAAGAAAAGAATAGATTTGCTATCCGCGAAGGCGGACGCACTGTCGGAGCTGGAGCAGTAACAAAAATATTAAAATAAATCTTAACGTTGGGGCGGACGCTTTGTTCGTCCCAACGTTATGTATTTAGACTATGCCAAAAGCAGTTTTAAAAAAAGAAGAAGAAACGCAAAACAGAATACGCATTAAGATCAGGGCGTACGACCATAAGATAATTGACCAGTCGGCTAAGACGATAATTGAAAGTGCGGAACGAAGCGGAGCCACTGTGCATGGTCCGATACCTTTACCGACTGAAAAAAGAAAGTATACTGTCAATAGGTCAACGTTCGTCCATAAAAATGCGCGCGAGCAATTTGAGATGAGAACTCACAAACGGCTTTTGGATATTATTAATCCAACAGATAAAACCGTAGATGCATTAATGAACCTAAACCTTCCGGCCGGTGTAGATGTTGAGATAAAGATGTAGTAAGGGGAAAAGAAATCTTTTACAATTTAGGGTCCAAGGAGAAAGATCTAAAGATTGCAATTTGCAATTAGAAAACCTCCTTGTTGAGTCCGAATAAGAGTTGGGGCACTAAAAACGTCCTAACATTAGTTTGTATCTAGAATAAAACCTACTTTTTAAAAAGGTCAAAAATCTATTTTTGAGACCCGTGGTTTTGTGGATAGATTTTTGGCTTTTTATTTTAGAAAAAGTTATGAAATTCATAATTGGAAAAAAATTAGAAATGTCGCAAAGATTTAGAAATAATGGCGCTGTTGTACCGGTGACTTTGATTTTTGCACCTAAAAATCAGGTAGCTCAAATCAAGACAGCAGAGAAGGACGGTTATAGTGCTATACAACTGGGGGCATTTCCTAAGAAAAAATTGAATAAAGCAGAAAAAGGTCATTTAAAGGGACTGGAAATGCACAGTGTCTTAAATGAATTTAGATTAGATGAGGTAAAAGAAATAGAACAAGGGCAAGAACTTGGAGTTGAGCAGTTTGAAGAAGGTGAAAAGGTAGATATTATTGGCATATCCAAGGGTCGTGGATTTCAGGGTGTTGTAAAAAGACATGGTTTTCATGGTGGACCTGCTTCACATGGTCATAAAGATCAAAATAGGATGCCGGGTTCAATCGGTTCAAAGGGTGTAGCGAGGGTTTTTAAAGGAATGAAAATGGGAGGCCACATGGGTAGCGATCAGACAACTATAAAAAATTTGGAAATTATTGAAGTTGATAAAAATAATAATATTTTAGCAGTAAAGGGAGCGGTTCCGGGAGCAAGAAATTCATTAGTATATATTCAAAGTAAATAAGATGATAACTTGCGTCATAGAGCTATAGTTTTAGTTCTTAGTCGCAAGCGATTAAATATGGCAAAAGTAATGGTATACAATTTAGACGGGACAGAAAAAGAAGAATTGGAATTAAAAGACGAGGTTTTTAATGTTGCCGTAAATAAAGATACGATTCATCAAGTTACCATTGGTATGCTTTCTAATAAGCGCGGTGTTTATGCCCATACCAAGACAAGAGGAGATGTACGCGGTGGTGGTAAAAAACCATGGAAACAAAAGGGAACAGGACGGGCAAGACACGGTTCTTCAAGATCGCCAATATGGGTAGGTGGAGGTATTACTTTTGGCCCGAGAAAAGATAGAAACTTCAACCTTAAGATAAATAAAAAAACAAAACAAAAAGCAATGGCAATGGTTTTAAGTGATAAGCTCGCAAATGACGAAATAGTAGTTATTGAAAATTTTGGTATAAAAGAGCCGAAGACAAAACAAATTATGTCTTCAATCAAGAATTTATTTACCAAGCTTAAAAGAGAATTTAAAGGAAAGGTTATTATTGCATCAGAGGTTGATAAAAATATAAAACTTGGAGTCCGCAATGTGCCGAATGTGGCTTATATTGCAGGCAAGGATTTGAATATCTTGGATGCAATGGCTGCAAAGAATATAATTATAGAAAAAAAGATAATATTGGAATTAGAAAAAAGATTGAGTTAAATTATTTATGTCACTAATAAACAGATTTTTTAGAAAACAAAAAGAAGAACAACTGGAAAACCAAGCAGAAAATCAGAAAAAGGTAGCTGCAAAAACTTTGGAATTGGTAAAAAAAACAAAAACAGTCAAAACTTCTCCGGCTAAAAAAGCTGAATCAAAGAAAAAAGAAACCGTAAAGATAGAAACAAAGATAGAAAAGAAAAGGATGAAAGCGGATGTATATAGAGTTTTGGTTAAACCGCTTATTACTGAGAAGGTTTCTGATATGGCCGTTTTAGGGAAATATTCTTTCCAGATTAAACCGAAAGCAAATAAAATTATGGTAAAGAAAGCAATCAGCGCTTTATATAATGTAAAGGTAAGAGACGTACGGATTATAAACGTAGTAGGAAAATCAGTAAGATATGGCAGACATACGGGCAAAAGAAGCGATTGGAAGAAAGCGATTGTAACTTTGGCTCCTGGAGAAAAGCTGGAAATATACGAGGGAGTATAAAAAATTACGAATTTTATGGCAATAAAATTATACAAACCAACAACCCCAGGAAGAAGAAAATCTTCGGTCAATAGGTCAGAAGTGACTAAAAAAAGACCGGAGAAGAGTTTAATATTTTTTAGAAAAAGAAGCGGAGGCCGGAATTCACAGGGAAAGATTACTGTTCGTCATCGTGGCGGAGGTGCGAAGCGTTTTATTAGGATTGTTGATTTTAAACGCGATAGATATGATATGCCGGCAAAAGTTCTTACTTTTGAATATGATCCGAACAGAAGCGCAAATATAGCTTTGGTCCAATATGCAGATGGTAAAAAAAGATATATTTTGGTTCCGCAAGGATTAAAAATCGGAGATGAAGTGATTTCTTCAAAAGGAAAGGTTCCTGTAACAACGGGTAATAGAACGAATTTGGAAAATATTCCTGTCGGTGAAATGATATATAATGTAGAGTTAAGCCCTGAAGCAGGTGGAAAAATTGTTCGCGGAGCAGGTATGAGCGCAATACTCATGGGTTTGGAAGGGGATTACGCCCAAATCAAATTGCCTTCTTCAGAAATAAGATTGGTGTTAAAAACTTGTAGCGCCTCAATCGGATCAATGGGCAATAGCGAGCATGCTTTGGTAAGAATCGGACTGGCAGGTAGAAAAAGGCATATGGGAATAAAACCAACTGTCCGCGGTAAAGCGCAAAATCCGGTAGATCACCCACATGGAGGCGGAGAAGGAAATACCCCAATTGGTTTGAAACATCCAAAGACACCGTGGGGCAAACCAGCATTAGGTGTGAAAACAAGAAGAAAAAAGAAAGCATCAAGCAGATTGATAATTCAGAGAAGAAAGAAGAAAAGAAAAAAATAAAAATTAACAGATAAAAGTTTTGTTAAAAATAAATAATAATAGTTGTAAGTAAAAAAATATTATGAGTCGAAGTTTAAAAAAGGGTCCATTTGTAGATCTAAAACTAATGAAGAAAATAGAAAAAAGTGAAATGAGCAAGGTTGTAAAAACCTGGTCCAGATCATCAACCATAACTCCGCAAATGGTAGGATTTACAATTGGAGTGCATAATGGAAAACAACATATACCGGTTTTAGTGGTAGAGAATATGGTTGGTCATAAATTGGGAGAATTTTCTCCAACAAGAAAGTTTATAAGGCATGGTGGAAAAATACAAAAAAGTATAGAAAAGGGCGGTAAATAAAAAGCTAAGTTAAAATATTATGGAAATTAAAGCAAAAGTAAGATATTTAAGAATGTCACCAAGAAAAGTTCGTTTGGTGGTAGACCTGATAAGAGGAAAGAAAGTTTCCGAAGCTTTGGATATTCTTACTTTTTCAAATAAGTGGGCAAAAAAGCCGGTGATTAAACTATTAAATTCGGCGGTTGCAAATGCAGAACACAATTTTGAATTACAAAAAGATAATTTATATATTAAAGCAATAAAAGCAGATGGCGGACCGATGCTAAAACGTTGGATGCCACGTGCTTTCGGTAGAGCCGGAGCAATCAGAAAAAGAACCTGCCATATAGAAATAATTTTGGACGAAATAAAAAAGGTAGAGCCGGTTTCAGCTAAAAAAGATAGTGGTGAAAAAGTTGAAAAAAAAGTTAAAAGTCAAAAGTTAAAAGCAACGCCTCGTAGTGGAGCAGTAGCTTCTACTACTAAGGCTAAAAGTAAAGAGTCGCTTAGCGACAAATAAACTACTATGGGTCACAAAGTACATCCAAAAATATTTAGAATGTCAAGCATATATACTTGGGGATCCAAGTGGTTTTCTAAACCAAAATTTTATGCTGATTTAGTTAAGCAGGATATTCT
The DNA here is from genome assembly GCA_018895765.1 of Patescibacteria group bacterium. Taxonomy (GTDB): domain Bacteria; phylum Patescibacteriota; class Patescibacteriia. Next base: position 6,001 of record JAHINX010000063.1, on the reverse strand, counting down.
GATAAAACAATTCGTATTAAGTAAGATAAAAGACGCAGGTCCTGAAAGTGTTGAGATTGAACGCAAGGGCGATTCATTGAATATCATTGTAAACGTAGCAAAACCCGGCGTAGTAATTGGCCGGTCAGGCGCAGGCACAGAAGAGTTGAAAAGGAAGATAAAAGAAAATTTTTTCAGAGGCAAGAAAGTTAATTTTAATTTAAATATTTTTGAAGTTAAAAGACCTTCTTTATCAGCTAATATTGTTATGCAGGCAATGGTGAGCGAGTTGGAAAAACGCGTACCCTTCAGAAGAGTTATGAAACAGGCCGCTGAAAGAGTAATGAAGGCGGGTGCCAAGGGAGTAAAAATGGCTGTAGCCGGACGATTGAATGGCGCAGAAATAGCAAGAACGGAAAAATTATTAAAGGGCAATGTGCCTTTACAGAATTTGCGCGCTGACATTGATTATGTAAACGGAACAGCGAGAACTATTTATGGATGTATCGGACTTAAGGTATGGATTTATAGAGGTGAAATTTTTGAAAAAAAGGATGAAGATAAAGAAAATATAAATAAAGAAGAAGAAAAAAAGTAAATAAAGAACAAATAATCAATAATAATTTATTGGTAATTAGTCATCAGTTAAATTTATGTTAATGCCGAAAAAAGTAAAACATAGAAAATGGCATAAGGGACGCGCTAGAAACAAGAGAAGGGCGACGTCTAAGTTAACTGTGGCTTTTGGAGAATTTGGTATAAAGGCAACTACTTCCTGCTGGGTAAATTCACGGCAGATAGAAGCGGCCAGAAGAGCAATAACCAATTTTACAAAAAGAGGCGGAAAGGTTTGGATCAGAATATTTCCTGATAAACCGGTTACAAAAAAAGGCGCAGAAGTACCTATGGGTTCTGGAAAGGGCGCAGTTGACCATTATGTAACAGTTATCAAGCCGGGAATGGTAATGTTTGAACTCGGTGGTGTTACTGAAGAGACCGCGCGCGATGCCTTCAGGCTGGCTGGACATAAATTGCCTGTTCACACAAAATTTGTTAAAAAATAGAGAGTTGACTGATAAGATAAATTTATGAAATATAAAGAATTAAAAAATAAGCCAAAAGCAGAACTTGAAAAATTGGTAAGAGAAAGCAGAGAAAAACTGCGTGAATTAAGATTTAAAATTGCAAACCGCAGTTTGAAAAATATCACAGAAGTTGATAAAACAAGAAAAACAATAGCAAGAGCAATGACAGCTTTAAAGCAAATTAAATAATATACGGGGTATGGAAAAAAATATTAAAAAATTAAAAGGAGTGGTAGTAAGTGATAAGATGGAAAAAACCATTGTTATTAAGATTGACAGAAGAGTAAGCCACCCAAAGTATCATAAATCTTATAATGTCAGTAAGAAATATAAAGTTCATGATGAGAAAAATCAGTATAAAGTCGGTGATGAAGTAGTATTTGTCGGATGCAGACCGTATAGTAAAGATAAAAAATGGAGAGTGGTATATTAAAGAGCTTCATTAGCTTCCATAGCTTCATTAGCTTATTAGGGAATCAAAGAAAAGATTTTCTACTAAAAAGCTAACGAAGCTAAAAAGCTAACGTAGCTAATTCTATGATTCAAGTCCAATCAATGTTAAAAGTAGCTGATAATAGCGGAGCGAAAAAGCTCCAGTGTATTAAGGTGCTTGGTGGATATAAAAAAAGATATGCCCGTATTGGCGATATCATAACTTGTGCTGTTAAAGAAGCTGTCCCACATACCCCAATAAAAAAGGGAGATGTTGTGAAGGCTGTTATTGTAAGAACAAGAAAAGAAACCAGAAGAAAAGATGGCACTTATATCAGATTTGATGAGAATGCCGCTGTTATCATTGATCCAAAAACAAAAGAGCCAAAAGGCACCAGAATTTTTGGTCCGATTGCAAGAGAACTTCGTGCGGCAGGATTTAACAAAATAATTTCATTAGCCCCAGAGGTGCTGTAAGACAGGTAGTAGGTGTTAGGCATTAGGTCGTTAGGAAAAAAATTCTTAATAATCTAATCACCTAAAACCTAAAGCCTAAAATCTAAATTATGAAAATACAAAAAGGTGACAAAGTAAAAGCAATGAAAGGAAAGGACAGCGGAAAAACTGGTTCTGTTGTTAAAGTATTAAAACCTAGAAACAAAGTTATTGTAGAAGGAATTAATATGTTGAACAAACACCAGAAACCAAAAAAAGAGGGTGAAAAGGCGTGAAAATACAATTTGCTTCTCCGATCAGCGTTTCTAATGTTATGGTTATTTGCCCTAAATGTGGCAAGGAGACACGAGTCGGTTTTGTAATAGGTGAAAATAAGAAAAAGATGAGACAATGTAAAAAATGTAAAGCAACATTCTAGCTTATAGTTAGTTAACTTTTTGGGATTTTAATAAGAAATAAATCCTGGGCAGCTAATTAGCTAAAAAGCTAAAAATAAAATATTATGCGATTAAAAGAAAAATACAATTCAAAAGTACTTCCGGAATTAATGAAAAAGCATGGTTATAAAAATCCAATGCAGGTGCCTCATTTAGAGAAGGTTATTTTGAATGTTGGGATAAGCGCAAAACTGAAAGATACAAATATTCAGGAAGCGGTTTTGACCACACTATCTAAAATTGGCGGGCAAAAACCGGTTCTACGCAAAGCGAAAAAATCCATTTCCGCATTCAAAATCAGAGAAGGTAATGTAGTTGGAATGAGTGTTACTCTTAGAAAAGATAAGATGTATGATTTTGTTGATAAATTTGTAAATATAACTTTGCCTCGCGTCAGAGATTTCCGCGGTATTCCCAGAAAATCATTTGATGGCAATGGTAATTATAGTATTGGGATGAAAGATCAGGTTGCCTTTCCAGAATTGAGCCCATCTGATACCGATAAGCTTCATGGACTGGAAATAGTTTTTGTCACAAGCGCAAAAACGGATGATGAAGCGAGAGATTTATTAGAATATTTAGGATTTCCATTTAAAAAATCGTAAAATAAGATTCAAGTTTATGGCCACAGAAGCACAAATAGCAAAATCAAATAAGAAACCAAAATTCAGCACGAGAGTAGTGCGCCGATGTTGGCGTTGTGGAAGAAAAAGGGCGTATATGAGAGATTTCAAATTATGCAGAATTTGCTTTAGAGAGCTGGCTAATAAAGGAGATATTCCGGGAATTAAAAAATCCAGCTGGTAATAAAAATTATAGGATTGCAGATTGAAACCCTGAAATCATAAATCATAAATTATAAATTAAAACTATGTTATCCGATCCAATATCAGACATGTTAACTAGAATAAAAAATGCTTATATGGCAAAAAAGCATGAAGTTTTGGTACCTGCTTCCAAAACAAAGCTTGCTATTGCTAACATTTTGAAAAATACCGGTTTTATTGGCAATGTGAAAGAAAGGGTAAAAGAAACAGATGGAAAGAAAGAAATGGAGAAAAAAGAAATTATAGTTACTTTGATTTATAGAAATGATATTCCGGCATTAAAAATGATAAAAAGAGTAAGCAAACCGGGCAGAAGGATTTATAAAGGCGCGAAAGAAATGCCCAATGTATTAAATGGCTATGGTGTTGCTATTGTTTCTACATCCAAAGGCATTATGACAAATAAAGAAGCCAGGAAACAGAATATCGGAGGCGAGATAATTTGTGAGTTATATTAAATAAAAAAAATATGAGTCGTATAGGAAAAAAACCAATTATTATTCCAAATGGCGTTGAAGCTAGCATCAATGGACAAGAAGTAAAAGTTAAAGGACCAAAAGGAGTCTTGTCTTTAGAGTTGCATAGCCATGCAAAAGCTGAAATGAAAGAAGAGGGAAGCGAAAAAACCATCCAAGTATCGGTTTTAAATCCGCTAAATAAAGCAGACCGGGCAATCTGGGGGCTTTCAGCAAAACTTATATACAATATGGTTTGTGGCGTTACAGAAGGGTTTAAGAAAGAATTGGAAGTAAACGGTGTTGGTTATAAAGTGGCATTACAGGGGAACGTATTAAAATTGGAAGTTGGATATTCTCATCCTGTAGATTTTTCTTTGCCGGAAGGCATTAGCGCGGAAGTGCAAAAGAACGTTATTATTATTTCGGGGATAGACAAACAATTAGTTGGAGAAATGGCGGCGCAAATAAGAAGAATCAGAAAACCGGAACCGTATAAAGGCAAGGGAATAAAATATAAAGATGAGGTTATCAGAAGAAAGGCTGGAAAGGCTGCAAAAGCTGCAGGATAAGTTATAAATTGCAGATTGCAAATATCAAATTGCAAATTGTAATATTGAGTCGCTTTGCGACATAACAAAAATAAATTTGAAATTTGAAACTAAAAAATTTGAAATTAAAAGTATGAATAAAGAAAAGCAAAAACAAGCACAAAGACTGAGACGCAAAGCGCGCGTCAAGGCAAAAGGCACTGCAGAGTGTCCAAGATTAAGCGTGAAAAGAAGTTTGACTGGGATTTATTCACAATTGATTGACGATATTACAATAAAGACATTGGTAGGAGCTTCCTCAAAAGAAATAAAAGAAAAAGGTTTGGATAAAACAAAAATCGCTTCTTTGGTAGGAAAGTTGCTTGCCCAGAAGGCCGGAGAAAAAGGAATAAAAAAAGTTGTTTTTGATAAAGGCGCTTATAAATATCATGGAAGAATAAAAGCTCTTGCAGATGGCGCCAGAGAGGGAGGATTGGAATTTTAGTAAGTATTGCATCGCAAATTAAAAAAAAGATTTATGATGAAGCAAAATTTTAGAAAAAGACCCCCAAGAGAAGAAAAAGAGTTTGATCAGAAACTTGTTGATCTCGCGCGCGTAACCCGCGTTACCAAAGGCGGAAAACAAATGAGTTTTCGTGCTACTATTGTTATTGGAGATAGAAAAGGACGTGTAGGGTTTGGAATCGGCAAATCAAGCGATGTTTCTACTGCAATTTCTAAAGCCGCAAAAGAGGCAAAAAAAACTCTTATTCTAATACCGCTTAAGGACGAAACAATTCCGCACGAGGTTTATTCAAAATTTGGCGCAGGAAAAGTCATGCTTAAGCCGGCAACTAAAGGAAAGGGTGTAAAAGTTGGCGGAGCAATGCGTGTTGTTTTTGAGCTTGCCGGAGTGCCGAATGTTACAGGAAAGATCTTGGGCTCAAAGAATAAAATAAATACTCTATACGCAACATTTGAGGCGTTAAAACAGCTGAGAAAATAAAAAGCGAAGAATAGTTATATGTCTATTAAACTACACAATCTAACTCAAAGCAGTTCCAAAAGAAAGAAAAAACGAGTAGGCCGCGGTAATGGATCCGGGCATGGTTCGTATTCTACTAGGGGTATCAAAGGGCAGAAATCACGTTCCGGTGTCAGCGGATTAAAGTTAAAAGGAATGAAACATATTATTTTGGCTACTCCAAAGCTTCGCGGATTTAAGAGTGTCCATTTCAAAGCTCAGACAATCACATTATCCCAGTTGGACAAATTTTTTAATGAAGGAGAAACAGTAACTCCAAAAATTTTGTTATCAAAAAAGATGATTGATACAAAAACTGAAAAAGTAAAAATAGTTTCCTCGGGCGAGATAAGTAAAAAGTTAACAATCAAAGATTGCAAAGTTTCTGTCGACGCCATTAAAAAAATAGAAAAAGCCGGAGGAAAGGTGGAATGAATTGCTGATTGATGATTGTTGATTGTTGGTGTCGCTTCGTGACAGAACTATTATAAAATCAATTAACAATTAGCAATAAACAATTAACGATTAATGTATGTTAGAGCAGTTTTTAAAAATCTGGAAAGACAAAGACGTCCGAAATAAGATTTTATTTGTTTTGGGCATGCTTGCTGTTTTTAGAATAGCGGCGCATATTCCAATGCCGGGAGTTGACGTAGAAAATTTGAAAAGATTTTTTTCTTCTAACCAAATTTTAGGGTTGGTAAACGTTTTTTCCGGTGGAGCTATGGCAAGTTTTTCTATAGTTGCCTTGGGAGTTGCCCCATACATTACTTCTT
>JAHINX010000062.1 GCA_018895765.1 Patescibacteria group bacterium | reverse complement strand
TCTATTGCGGCTTGGATTGTATTTGAGTACTTAAAATGTACTGGATCTGAAAAATCTTCATTTCCCGCAAGATCCTTTCCGTATGCGCAAACCCACATTGGTTGATTAACATTTGTTGGTGGGTTTGAATATAAATTAAGATCTGTTGGACATTTTGTAATTTCTATTAAAGAATACATCATTTTATATGAATTTGTGTCGCAATCGCTTCCTGAAGTGTCTTTACAACCTACAGTAGGAATTAAAGACTCGTCATCTACAACCCATCCTGTTGGCGCGTTTCCAAGTACTGAAACTACCGGATCAGTTGTATCAACTTTAAATTCCTGGTTATTCGCAGTTTCTTCATTTCCAGCCATATCAATTGAGTAGTAATATAAAGTATCAGCGCCTTCTGAAGCAGTCAATATTTCTGTGTATTCTGCATAAGTTCCGGATGTTCCCCATTTATAGTAAGTTTTAAAGCAACCGTTTATAGTATCACTACAAGTTAATGTTATTGTTGGCGCTGTAACATACCAATTATTACTTCCATCCGGACTTACTGGATTTGCTGTAAGAGTTGTCTCTGGGTCGTCAGTGTCTACAATAAATGACCAAGAATTACTATGCAAATTACCCGCGTTATCAGAAACAATGACTGTCACACTGTGACTACCTTCTCCTAATGAAGAAGCCGCATAAGAAACCTTTCCTGTTGTACTGTTGTAAGAACTAGAGATAACTGCCGTATCAACTGTCATTATTATTGTCGCGTCATCTATTGCGCTAAGAGTATCAGAAAGCGTCGCTGAAATTTCAGGAACTGCCGACTGGACATAAGTACTATTTGCCGGCATAACTGAATCTATTACTGGTTTTAAATTATCAACCGTGATTGTCTTAATTGGTGCATCAATAGAATTTCCAGCTTTATCGGTAATAGCTACTTTTATATTATAAATTCCATCGGATAAATATACTGGCGAACTAGGACATTGAAGAGTAGTTCCTTTCCAATAACAATCTGACGGTTTTGTTACAGAAGTAGTATTATTTGATACCCATTCACTTGCAACCGCCAAACTTCCATCTTGGTTTTCAATTCTAATTACAAAATCACAAATTTCGTCGGTTGTTATTTTTATTTTAATCCCATCTTTTATACCATCATTGTTTATTGGAGAAATCGCTTCACTATCTATCGTATAAGTTAAAATAGTTGGCGGTGTGTTATCAACTGTCACTGAAACAGCGGTTGATGTTAACGGATTACCGGCTTGGTCAATTGCTTTGGCAGTTAAAGAATAAACTGTATTGTCAGCAACATTGGTTGTATTCCAATCAACGGAATAAGTTGAATCTGTATTATCTAAATCTGCGTTAATTAAATTTGTCCCATAATAAAACTCAACTTTTACTATTCCTGAACCGTTAGTATTATCTACGGCGTCAGCAGTTATTGTAACTGCATCTTTCACATGACTGCCTGTTGTTGGCGCTGTTATTTTAGAAGTTGCTGGAACGCTTTTATCAATCATCACAACTCTTGAAACCGTATTTTGAATATTTCCAGCTAAATCAGCTGAAGCGTATCTAAAATAAGTTGTTCCTTCGTCTGAAATTGTTAAACTAGTTCCTTCTGTTGTTGGTTCACAAGTATTTTCTGTATCAGTACAATATTTTGTCCAAGCAATTCCAGAACTTGGAGCTGGGTCAGTCGGAGTTAAGGTAATAGTAACATCTGTTTTCTGCCAACCTGTTGGCGCGTTATCAGAAGTGGTCGGTTTTACAGTATCAATAACATATCCACTTAAACTACTATCACTCGCGGAATTGCCAACATTATCACTGGCTGAAATTGTAAATGTATAAGCGCCGTCGGCTTGTGTTGGCAAAGTTACGGAGCAATCAGGCAAAGTGGTGCAGGTAGCCGCATATTCAGCCGTGCCATGAGACACTTTAACAGTTGACACATTAACATTACTTCCACTATCAGCAACTTTAAAAGTAATTGTCGGGGTATTATCGTTGGTTGGTGTTGTCGGGCTAATCGCTACATTAGAAATCGCAGGATTTATCGTATCAACTGTTACAGCAATCGCGCTACTTGTCCCAACATTCCCAACATTATCAGTCGCTCTCATATTAATTGAAGTCGCGGCAGAAGTATCTACATTTGAAACTGAACAAATTCCATCAGCATAAGTCATTCTCGCGATTACCCAAGTAGAACCATCTAATGCGTAATCACAACTCGCCACTCCTGAACCTGTTTCTGTTATTACCGCTGAAATATTTGAAGTTCCAGAAATATAACTACCGAAAATTGGAGTAATTGTAATACCTCCAACGCTTGGCTCTGTATCGTCAACAAAAACCGTCAAAGTGTTAACAGCTTCCGTATTTCCAATATTATCAACACTCCAATATGTGATTGTGTGAGTGCCTGCTGTTGAAATAGTAAACGCTCCGGCAACTGAATAATCAATTATTGCCCCCTCATCTATTTTATATGTTGTTGAGGCAACTCCCGAACCTTCATCAGTAGCAGTTAAGGTAAAATTAGTAGTGGATTTTACATAAATAGTTCCTGTTCCGTATTTAGGATCTCCTACTGCAATCGCTGTAACCGGCTCTTTTTTATCAATTTGAATTACCGCAGAAGTTTTTACTTCCTCTGTTTTGCTTACATTATCAATTGAATAGTATCTGACTATTTTCTGACAAACTGAATCCTCAGTGCAGGTTACTTCCATTGAAGCGCCTGAGGTAGTAGGAGTACAAACCGTTTCCCTACTATTATAAATACAATAATAAGTATTAGTCACACCCGAACCTGGAACATCTTGCACAAAATTATCAGTCGGAGTTAAAGTAACCGTAACGTTAGAATTTCCCCAGCCAGTTACTGCATTATCAATTGTAGTTGGCGCTGTCACATCAACAGTTGTTTTTGTATCAGTATTATATGTGTAGCCATTATTTACATCTCTTGTCGCAACACCCCATGCGTATTGCGTATCTACGGTAGGTGTTGGTGATGTAGCATTAAAAGCAACATTAACGCTATTTCCAATAGTTAGAATATCTCCGCTAAACACATCTGTAATACAGATGGCTTGAGAATTGAAAGATGCAGAATCTTTTGTCCAACCCGTAGGACAAGAAATAGTGCCTGTGTCTATTGAAAAGCCGGATCCGGTTTGAACGCTTATAGTAATTTTATAAACAGAATCCGTTCCATTATTCGTCACATTAAATCCATAACCAACGGTAGAGCCGCCAGCAACAAATTCAGGTACAGTAGTCGCTGTCGCTGTATGCGTCGCCACTGCCTTATAAGCAATGCCCCCCCCCACGACCAATAAAGCGCAAATCAAAATTGCCATAGGCAATTTAATCGCGCGCCCCTTGATCTGTTTTTTTAAAAATGTTCCCATAAATTTATTTGCCCTTATTTATAGCTAAACCTCCTATCTATAAATAAAAACAAGAAGTTAAATGATTTATATTTGTAAATTTGCAACTAATTTGTAAATTCGCAGGGACAAAAAAACCTCGCGCTTAAAAACGCGAGATTCCGCCAATAAATAAAATATTAATAAATACCACTGTATTTAATTTCATAAAATAGACCTAAAAACAACATAGTTCCCTCCTTTCCTTTCAGAATACCAAATGAAATAATTAAAGTCAAGCGGATTTATAACAGTTTATCCGCTGTTATGTAAATTTGTTAATGTTTTTCAAAATATTCCTTATTAAGCAGTAAAAACAATTTTAAAGGAATTAATTGGTAATCCTTGGTAATCTTAAGCTCATCCTTTGTAATAACAAATCTTTTTCCCGAAAACTTTAATAATTCTTTAAAATCAGACGGCGCTGCTTTGTTTTGATATTTGCACTCCCAGGCCAAATTTTTATGGATAAAATCAATTTCCCGCCTGTCCTTATAAAAGAAAACTTCTCCAAATAATGATTCAAGATAAAGAAAAGTTAAATTTTCCGCCAACTGGCCCGCTAACGCGGGATTCTCGGTTATTTCTTTGTAAGATTCTAATTTGCCGTTAAGCCACCAGCCCAATAGCCAGAACAAAAACGGATCCCTTAAATAAATCTTTTTATTTTTTCTGAAATTAACCTTCTTTTGCTGATAACTGTAGTTATAAATCTGCTTTATGATAAAAGCATCTTCTAAAAACATTAAATAATCATACACGGTATTGTGCGAGCCGATTCCTGTATCAGCGGCAAAAGCATTATAAGAAATATCACTGCTTATTGAAATTAAAATCCTTTGCAGAATAACTTTAATTATTTGCTCCCTTTTGCCGTTTTTAGCCACCTCGGACGCAATCCAATCGCGATAAAGGTTAAAATTGTCCAAATCTATCTTTTTATCATCTAATAAATAATCATTTATAACGCGCGGTATTCCTCCGCAAACCAAATACTTGCCTAATTCCGCAGATAAAGAAATTTTTTGGTTAAGCCGGGCATAAAATTTTTCTATGGATTCTTTGCCTGTCCATGCGATATTGATTTTAGGGTATTGAACAGTTAAAAATTCGGAAAAGCTTACCGGCAAAAACAAAAAATCTTTTCCTTTACCGCGCCTGCCGGGCAAAAATTCACCTGTTTTTTTAATATTCACGGCGCTGCTTCCCGTAAGAATATAAGTGATTTTGCTCTTCTCGCCTTTGTCAATTAAATATTTAATGGCTAAAATGCTGTCTTTAACAGAAGTAATCTCGTCAAGCAGAATAAATTTTCTTCCAGCGGATCTAAAATTCCGCAGATATTTTTCAACAAGTTCCGCAATATCCTTTTTGCTGTCCAAAATATCACAATTAAAATAAAGAAAGTTCTCTTTATTGCGGCTGTTAATCATTCTCTGAATCAAAAGTTTTAAATGCGTGGTTTTGCCGATTTGCCGCGGACCGGTTGCTATATATACGCCGTCAGCAAACCTGTGTTTAAGAAAATCTTGGTTTGAAAAAACAAAATTATTTTTTTGCAATTCTTTAATATGATAATCCCGCCGGATTGCGTTATAATCTTCCCACCAAGGATTTTGATTGTACATTTTTTCCAGTATATTATAAGCCATCTAAATATTGATATGAATAAATTATTATATTGTCATTCTCATTGACACTATTATTATATCTTATGTCAATGAAAATAGCAAGAGCATATTTTAAAGAATAACAAGCGAAAAAATTAAAATTAAACGGATTTATCAACAATCAACGCTTTAAACGTTTATAAATCGGTAATCGGTATATTCAACCGAACCGTCTTTATAATTAAAATTCAAATTAACAACCGCGGCTTTTTTGGCATTGCTTTCTCGTTCCATAAAATTTTGTAAAATCCTGGTATCAATCGGCTTGGCAAGTTTTTTGTATTTAGCTTCCATTAATACAATTTTTGCTTTCTTTTCAATGATAAAATCAATTTCTGTTTTAGCAACGGTGCGATAAAAAAATATTTTATTTTTTGCTTTATTTTTTAATTCCAAGAAAACAAAATTTTCAAAAAGAGATCCAATGTCCTGCCTGCTTTCTATATCTAAAAAATTTCCTAAAATAGCGTTGCGAACGCCTAAATCAAAAAAATAAATTTTAGGCATTTTGGTAACTTGAGTCCTTGCATTTTTTCTAAAAGGCGAAATTTTGTCTAAAACAAAAGTAAATTCTAAAAGATCCAAATATTTTTCTATGTCTCTCCGCGAAATTCCGGTGGTATTGCTTAGCTCGTTTATGTTTAATAAATTTCCGATCTGAGAAGCTAAAATTTTCATCAAGTTGTTAAAGTAGGCGATATTTTCAATTTTGCCAATCGCCCTAATGTCTTTATTAATATAAGCGTTTACGTATTCGTCTAACATTTTTTCCTTTAATGTTTTATTTTTTTGCAAGGTTATCGCCGGCATTCCGCCATAAACCAAATATTCGCTTAAATTATTGTCAAAATCGCTTTTAATGTTTAACGGCAGCTCTTTCTTTTTTAAATAATCCAAGTAAGGAAAATTTTTAAAATTCAGGAATTCTTCAAAATCCAAAGGATTAACCGCGAACGATACCTTGCGCCCGGCTAAAGAATCCTGAAATTTTGCTTTTAATTCCAAGCTGGATAAACCAGTGGCGATAATTTTTATTTTACCCGCGTATTTATCGTAAAGGTGCTTTAAAAAATTAGAAGGGTTGTCTAAATACTGAATTTCATCTATAAAAAAATAATTTTTTTCTTCGGGATTAATGACATATTTAAAGATATTTTCAGGATCATTGTTTAAGGTGTCTAAAATTTTTATTTCTTCCAGATTAAGATAAAAAATTTGTTCTTTTTTAATTTTTTCGCCGGTTAATTCTTGCTCTATTAATTTTAAGATGGAGGTTTTTCCAACTTGTCTGGGACCATTTAAAATAATAATTTCTTTTTCAAAAAGCCAATTTTTAAGCTCTTGCGTTATTTTTCTTGGATAAAGCATATTTTTAAATTCACCCCGTTAAATATGCCTATATATTGATATCTAAACAAGATAAACGGCCTTATTTAATGGGGTAAAATGTTAAAACTTATATAATAATTTTAACACTTTATGTTAAAAATATCAATATCTTTTGCGCCAAACCCTCTAATCTTAGAGGAGGGAACGAATATCCCCCTCCTCTTGTTTAAGAGGAGGGTTGGGGTGGAGCAACTCCCTCCTCTTGTATAAGAGGAGGGTTGGGGTGGAGTTTAATATATCCGTCAACTCCTCCCTCGCCCTCCTCTAATCTTAGAGGAGGGAACGAATATCCCCCTCCTCTTGTTTA
>JAHINX010000061.1 GCA_018895765.1 Patescibacteria group bacterium | reverse complement strand
ATGGCAAAGGATCTATACGTTTTAATAATTCATCAGGATAAAGATTTTGCCTTAATCGAGTTATAAAAAATTTATAATCATCTTTATCTAAAAAAATACTTTGTTTATTATTGCCTCGATTATAAATATGATATACGGCTCCTTCGGCAAAATTTTTATATCTATCATCTCGCATATATCAATTTTATCAACTTTTATTTATAAAATACACTATCCTATACTTACAAGGACGTTCCTTGTCAATCTTACAAGGAACGTCCTTGTATTACACGCCACAGCATTTTTTGTATTTTTTACCGCTTCCACAGGGACAAGGATCATTGCGACCAGCTTTTTCTTTTTGCTCTAAAGGAGCATTCACGTTTTGATTTTTAAAGGGAGACTGGGGGGCCATATTCTGCGCAAGTTCAATTTTAAAAATAGAGTACGCCATTTGCTTATCAATTGCGGACTGGAGCTCATTCCAAAGGCGATATGCTTCGCGCTTAAATTCCACCAAAGGATCTTTGCCGGCAATTCCACGCAAACCGATACTTGTACGTAAATAATCAATTTCTTCAAGATGGCTTATCCATAAAGTATCAAGAACGCGCATACTAAGGCCTTTTTCAATCTGGCGCAAAATTTCGCGGTTTCCAGATTGTTCAATCATTCTACTTTCCATTTTTTCGTATTCTTCTCGCATTTTTTTAACCAAAATCTCAACCATCGCGTCTCTGCGTTTTACGACGCTAAGATTGTCGCTCCCCTCGCCTGCCAAAATCTCTGAAAATTTTGCTAATACTTCTTTTTCTAAAGAAAAAATTGTATTTGCCACCTGCCATATTTCTTTTAAATTCCAATTTTTACGTGCCGGATCGGAAGTATGAAAAACAATCACCTGCTCCAGCTCGTCTTCTATTATTTTTAATATATCTTCTTTTATGTTCTCCCGTTCCAAAATGCTTCTTCTGCGTGAATAAATCGCTTCGCGATGACGATTTATAACATCATCATACTCAAGTAAGTGCTTTCTGATATCAAAATTATGTCCTTCAACTTTTTTCTGGGCTGATTCAATAGCCTTTGAAACCATTCCGTTTTCAATCGGCGTATCTTCCGGAAGACCCAGCTTTTCCATTATATATCCTATCTTTTCGGCCGCAAAAATACGCATCAGTTCATCTTCCAAGGATACATAAAAACGACTAAAGCCCGGATCGCCCTGGCGTCCGGCGCGTCCGCGGAGCTGATTATCGATCCGGCGCGATTCGTGCCGTTCAGTGCCAATTACCGCTAAGCCTCCCAAAACGCGGATTTCTTCGGCCGCTTTCTCATTATATGGAGCACCACCCAAGACAATATCAACGCCTCTGCCTGCCATATTGGTAGCTAGAGTCACCGCGCCCTTTTTGCCTGCCTGAGCAATAATCTCCGCTTCACGGGCATGATTTTTTGCATTCAAAATTTCATGGCGTATGCCTGCTTTTTCAAATTTTTCGCTAAATTCTTCATTCTCTTCAACCGATACCGTACCAACCAATACTGGCTGTCCTTTTGCCTGAAGTTCTTTCACCTCTTCTATTACCGCGCGGATTTTTCCTTTTTTATTTTTATAAATTCTGTCCGGAAAATCCTTTCTTGATAATGGCTTATTTGTCGGCATGGCCACAGTTTCAAGAAAATAAATTTTTGAAAATTCTTCCGCTTCCGTCAAGGCCGTGCCGGTCATACCGGCGAGCTTTTCATACATTCTAAAATAATTTTGAAATGTAACGCTGGCTAGCGTCTGGTTTTCGCGCTGAACTTTTACGCCCTCTTTGGCCTCAATCGCCTGATGAAGCCCTTCGCTATATCTCCTACCAGGCATTAACCGGCCAGTAAATTCATCAACAATAAAAACTTCTCCGTCTCGGATTACGTATTCCTTGTCACGGTGAAAAAGTGTTTCAGCTTTTAAGGCCTGCTCAAGATGATGGACCATTTTTATTCCGCCTTCAGCATAAATATTCGGAATATTAAGCGCTTTTTCTATTTTATCCACGCCTGCATCCGTAAGCGTTGCGGCGCGCATTTTTAAATCTAGATTATAATCTTCGTCTTCTTTTAAATTTTTTACAATACGGGCAAAGCGGGCATACATTTCGCCAGATTCTTCTGCTGGCGCCGAGATAATGAGCGGGGTACGCGCCTCATCAATTAAAATAGAATCTACTTCATCCACAATCGCATAATAAAATTCGCGCTGAACTCTATCCTCCAGCCGAGTTGCCATATTGTCACGCAAATAATCAAAACCAAATTCATTGTTTGTGCCGTAAGTAATGTCCGCGTCATATGCTTCTTTGCGGGAACATGGGCGCAAAAAATCCTCATTTACACGGAAGCTGGCATAAAGGTCGCGTTTGCGGTCAGCTTCTTCCGATTCTTCCGGCGTTTCCGCCTTCCAGCTCGCGTCATATAGAAATGACTGCATATGGTTGATAATACCAACCGAAAGACCTAAAAATCCAAAAATCTGCCCCATCCATATGGCGTCACGGCGGGAAAGATAATCATTTACAGTAACAACGTGCGCTCCCCTTCCTGCCAAAGCATTTAGATATACCGCCAAAGTGGAAGTTAAGGTTTTTCCTTCACCGGTTTTCATCTCCGCGATTTCTCCATTATGAAGAACGACTCCGCCCAAGAGCTGAACGTCGAAATGACGCTGTCCCAATGTTCTCTTTGCCGCTTCGCGCACTAAGGCAAACGCCTCAGGCAAAATATCATCTAAACTATAGGGTTTCGGGAGCCCTACAGTTGTTTGAGCCTGCGTTTTTAGTTCTTTGCTTTTATTTTGCAAATCAAAATCAGACATTTTTTCAAATGCTGGTTCCAGCTCATTGGTTTTATCCACAAATGGCTGCATTCTTTTTAACGCTTTTTTGTTTGGGTCGGAGAAGAACATAAAAAATGTAGTAAGTAGTGTGTAGCAAGTAGTAAGGGAATGCCGTATCCCGTTCTGTGGAGCTAATCATTGACACTTGACAAATATTTAATTTTTTGATAATATCAAGAACAAAAGAAAAGGAGGGAGTAATGCTAAAGCACCGCGTAATTTTGCAAAATACAATATGCGATGATAAAGCAGTATCTGACGCAATACATAAAGAATTAGGAAAAGTTGACGTAATAAGCTATAAAACAGAGTTTGACATGACCGTTATAATCAATTCCTCTAATGGAAGACTGCCTTTACCGCATGCTGCCACCGGGCTTCCTCAGCGATTTATATCAGTTTTAGTTAAATACAGAATTCTCACTTAAGAGCCTGCGGGCTCTTTTTTTATTCCCCTACTGACTCGTCATAATTTAACATATTTTTCATCTCTTGTCCACCATCGCGCTTTTTTGTGCGGAGTTTATCCGAGTAATCGGAAAGTTGGCGTTCCAAATCATTTTTTAACATATCAATCGCGTCATATATATCATCCGCAGTCTGCTCTGCGCGGAAAAAATGCCCGGGAATATTAATATTCGCCTCAGCGCGAAAAAATGGGCCTGTCTGATGGTGGTGTGTAGTTTTTTCAAGCTCCACACGAATATCGCGCGGAGTGCCAAAATTTTCTACATATTTACTAAGAGTCGCAATCTTTTCTTCTACGTATTCATTTAACGCGGGGCTTGATTCTATCCCCGTATATTTTATTGATTCTAATTTCATAAATTTAAATTAATTTTTAATAATTTATTTTTGCGACAGCAAAGCGCCTTCATTGGTCATTGGGATTTGGGACTTGGTCATTCTACTACTTGCACCTCTTCTTCTAATTGCACTCCAAATTTATCACGGACCTGCTGTTTTACAAGTGAAACAAGCTGAAGGACGTGATCCGCGGTTGCTGTGCTATCATTCATTATATAATTAGCATGCTCTTCCGAAATATAGGCTCCGCCGATTTTTTTACCCTTTAATCCCGCGTGATCAATAAACCAGGCTGTCGGAATTGCCTTACGGGAGCCAAAGCGTTCGCGTTCTTCGGGAGTAAAATCAAACTTCTCCAAAATTTTTGCCACTTCTTCTCCTTTTATATTTTTAAAAGCACATCCGGCGCAAAAGCCCTTTGGCTCTTTCTTTATCCGGTCATTCATTACTTCTTTAATTTTTTCCTGCAATTTTTCTTTATCTTCTTTTTGCAATTTCAACCAAACGCGTAGAATAACCGGCTTGTCAGCGTCTTGCCAATATTTCAGCTTACTTTTCCGATAACCAAATTCAAACCATTCGTTATCTACTATTTTTATATTGTAATTGTGAGATCCCTCGACTTCGCTCGGGACGGCAAAGCCGATTTCGGCTTTTTCTACGGCTTTTTCTATAGATGATCCATAAGCGCCGGCATTATTTGTAACCGCGCCACCAATTGTGCCAGGAATGCCTGCAAAATTTTCCAAGCCCGCGAGCCCTGCATCTCCCGCGCGCTTGACGGCTAAGAGCAAGGGAACGCCTGCTCCGGCAATCATCCCCCCTCCTTCTATTATTATGTCGAAAAAAGCAATTTTTATAACCAGCCCCTCATATCCATCATCGGAAAAAAGCACATTAGACCCTCCACCAAGGATAAAATATTTCTCATTATTCTCTTTTGCCCATTCCAAGGCCTCTTGCAATTCTTCTGTATTTTTTACAATTACAAAATGTTTGGCCGCCCCGCCAATATGAAAGGTGGTGTATTTGGATAGGAGTTGATTTTCTAAAATATTTATCATATGTTATAGTTCCTTCCGTTTAATAAAAAGGATTTTTACGGATTTATAGCTGATTTCCACTGATTAGATTACACGGATCCGTAAATCCCATCCGTGAGAATCCGCTAGGAATCCGCGGCAATCAATCTTTTTGCAACTTTGTAAATCCCCCCTGCTCCCATAATTATCACAACGTCGTCGGAGTTTATTGTCTCTTTCAGCGCTTTCAAAACTTCATCATTATTTTCACAATAAAATAATTCGTGCTCTGTACGCTCCTTTTTATTTTCATCCGATTCCCAATACTTTATAATTGCGTCTGCAAGTTTGCGCGAAGATATATCACAATCTTGTTTTTCGACTCTTCCTTCTACATTATATATCTCTCCCAAAATAAGAACATCTGCCTTGTCGAAACTGCGGACAAAATCGGCAAAAAGAGCCTTTGTCCTATGGTGCTGGTGTGGTTCGTATGCTAATATAACTCTTCTATCCGGATAAAATTCGCGTGCGGCCAAAAGCGTTGCTTCTATCGCGTGCGGATGGTGGCCGTAATCGGAAATAATTGGCGCGCCATTATATTCTCCAACGTGCTCAAACCTGCGCCAAAGCCCGCGAAAATTTGCAAGCGATTTTTTTATTACCTCAAATTTGATACCAAGCGCCTTTGCCATAGATATTGCCGCCATCGCATTATAAACATTAAAAAGCCCAGGTACTTGCAATTCCATCTGGTAGGGCTTCGGGAGCCCTACAGTTTTTGTTTGAAAAATCTGTGTGCCTTTATCGATATGGCGCTCTTCAAACCGCAAGTCCGCATCTTCATGCACGCCATAGGAAATAAGACGGCAAGCGTGAGTTTTTGCCACCTCGGCGCTATTTTTATCATCGCCGTTATATATTAGAAAACATCCTTTTTCTATCTTGGCGACATATTTTTTAAACGCTTCCAGAATATTGTCCAAATTTTTATAAAAATCCAAATGATCTGCTTCTATATTTGTAAGAACGATTGACCATGGATGCAGATTCAACATATGCGCGTTATGCTCGCATGCCTCCACGACTGCGTATTCCCCTTTTCCATAATTAAAATTGCCGTGCGAAAAAACATTTATTTTTGAACCGACGATAACAAGTGGGTCAAGACCGGCGTCAATCAAAATTTTTCCCAGCATTGCCGTTGTCGTGCTCTTGCCATTAGTCCCTGACACTGCAATCAATTTTTTCCCACGGGTTATTTCTCCCAAAAATTCGAAATATGATTTCTGGGGAATTAAATCATTATTAAATCCATCCTGTCCTTCCTTTTCCAAAGGAAGGGACTTGCTGTGGCGTATCCGTCTCAAAACCGAGCGTTCAGGATTTGTGGCTGGCACGGCCGAAGAATAAACAATTAAGTCAATATCACGCGCAATGTTTTTTTCTTTATGACCAATAAAAATTTTGGCTCCCATTTTTTGAAGCTCACTCGTTATTTCTGTATTTTCCACATCGGAACCGCTCACCTCCACGCCTTCCAAAAGCGCCCACTTAGCAACAGCGCTTACGCCTATTCCGCCAATCCCTATAAAATGAATCTTTTTATATTTTTTGTATGGCATATTATATAATATTATCTTAAAATATGCTTTTTTGCAAGAGATATCTAAAATCGTTAAAAACAAAAAATCCCGCTAAAGCGGGGGCATGTTAAATGTTAGGTGTTAAATGTTAGGTGTTAGGTGTTATCTTTTCACCATCGCACTTGCGGAGCCCTCTATATATTCTATTTTATCGGCTTTTACCAAACCCAAATCTTCCACTTTTGACAGAACATTTTCCATTGATTGCCTTTCGGAGATTTCTAAACTTAATTCTTGTTTTTTATTTTTCAAGTCCATTAAATCTTCTTTCATTTTTTTCATTTTGTATCCATTTTCCGTGATGCTGTTAATAATAACAAGATTACCAATTAAAAAAACAAGCGCAAGTGCAACAGCAAAAATATTAAATCGGAAAACGGGTAATTTTCCTTTTTTTGCCCGGCCTCTTTGTCTCCTAAATTCAAATTTTTGTTTTTTTATTTTTCTTTTTACCATACCCGGTAGTAGAACTTTGACTTTTATAATTTTTTAGATTAATTTGTTGAAATTAAAATGTTTTTGAAAGCTTTTATATTTCCGGCAATGTCCGGCTTTGCCATGCAAAGCTGTCAAAGTTTCACTACCGGGCATAAAAAACCGATTTCCCCCGCCCCGGTTTTATCCAAAAGATTTCAAAAAAAACCTTACTGACAAAACCGGGGCGGGGATAAACGAGGATAAAAAAATTTTATAAAGGGTGTGTTTAGGAGATTTTATTCCTTAATGGCGACACGAAACTTTGCGCTTCTTGCACGCCGATTTTTTTTTACCTCCTCCTCGCTTGGAATGATCGGTTTTTTGGTCTTTACGACCAATTGGGGGCTAGTTCTATAGAATCGTTTGACGATTCTATCTTCCAAAGAATGATAAGAAATAATTCCTATTCTTCCTCCGGGAGATAAAATCTCAGACCCGTCTTCCAATAATTTTTTTAAAGCACCAAGCTCATCATTAGCCTCAATCCGAAGCGCCTGAAAAATACGCGTTGCCGGATGTATTCCTCCGAGCCATGGAATTTCTTTTTTAGTTTTCAACTTTTGGCGATAAAAATCCAGAATAATTTCCGCCAATTCGCCTGTTGTTTTTATTGGTTTATTTTTTCTTGCTTTTACAATTTCTTTTGCAATGTGCTGATAATTTTTTTCTTCACCGTATTCGCGAAAAATATGCGCCAGCTCATCTGTTGTATAAGTATTTACAATTTCTTCCGCGCTTGTTCCTTCTGAACCGAACCGCATATCAAGAGGTTCGTCCGCATTAAAAGAAAACCCTTTTCCACTTTCTTCTATTTGTCCGCTTCGGAGACCTAAGTCAGCCAATATACCATCTATTTTTGGCAATTTGTTTTTATATTTTTTAATATTGCGAAAATTATCTTCAATAATTTCCACTCTGTTAAATTGCTTCGCACCGACCTTGTCGGATTTAACGGGGTGAACTCTGCTCAAAAGGCCCTCCTCTCCAAAATTTGACCATTCTTCGCTCTTTGAAAGCTTCGAATGGCACGGTAATTCTTGGAGCCGTTCCTTTGCCTCCCCGCTCGCCTTGATGTCTAATTCAAAACCCAAAATTCTGCCGTCGGGTTTCGTTCTTCCTAAAATTTCTATCGTATGCCCTGCGTTTCCCAAAGTGCAATCAATGAAATTTTCTCCAGGTTGCGGATTCATTTCTTCCAAAACCTCCTTAATCATTACCGGATTATGATACATAGTAAGAACATTTAACATCTAACATTTGACATCTGACATTTGACGGTTAATTGTTAAAGGTTAAAGGTTAAAGGTTAGGGGTTAGGGGTTATTTTATATTCCAAAATCTCCAAGCTTTTCCGCCACTTCATTTGCTTTTTCTTCCATAGAATCGCGGTATTTTTCCCAAGCGCCTTTATCCCAAATTTCTAAACGATTATAAAGCCCGACAATTACCGCTTCTTTTGCAAGTCCCGCGTATTTGCGAAGGTAATCCGGCAAAACGATCCTTCCCTGACCATCCAATTTCATATCCATTGCGCCTGAAAGTTGTGAACGTACAAAAGAGCGCGGATCAGTCTGGACTGTTGGTATTTTAGCAAGCTTTTCCGCGCGCTTATCCCACTCCTCTGCCGGATAAATAGATAAACAACTATCAAGCTCACGAGTTATTACAACGCCCCGTTCCAACTCAGCCCGAAACTTGGCTGGTATTGCCAGCCGTCCCTTATCGTCCATATTGTGGTGGTATTCGCCGATGAACATATTCTAATTTCTAATTTCAGATTCCAAATTTTATTAAATTATTACGATTACCCTAAAACAATATAATCAATAAATTTGCAATTTGATATTTGCAATTGATACTGTGGATAAGTAGAAGTAACAGCATTTTAACTAAAATAGAGTAAAAAGGGGTTGTTATCCACAGAATATCCCCCACTTTTCACCACTGTAACTTTATTATACACCAATATTCACCACAATTCAAACATATTGTGGAATTTAAAAAAACGGGCGGAAGGGCCCGTTAAAACTACTTTTTCTTTTTTATCTTTTTATGATGAACTTTTTCCAATTCCTTGATGCGCGTGTCAAATGATGTGAATGTTAAAGTGATACTCTTGGCAAAACTTCCAAAAGCATTCCTTACTCCGGCGCCAATGCCTTTTACCGCTCCAAGGATCAAATCATCGGTTCTTTTTCTATCTTGAATAATTTGAAGTTGAAGCTTAGCAAGATCGTCATTCGTTTCATTTTTTAATGTTTGAAAATCTTTCTTTAACGCGGTAAATTCTTTTTCAAGCCTAAGCTCGTTATGAGTTTTTAAAGGGGTTGCTGGTACTGGCGTTCCTTTGGTGCAAGCAAAAAGAAAAATCGATAAAAACAATATGAGATTTTTCATTTTCTACCTCTTCTTTCTTGTGTGGCGTGGCTTTTTCAAATCTCTGATATTTTTTTCCAGTTGGGCGCCGTGGAGCTCCAACATCATATATCTTGCCTGTAGACCATTATAATCCTTTTGCATTTCCTTCACATGAGTCACTAGCTTATAGAAAAGCAAACGGTATTCTCTGGAAATTGATTCATTCCGGGCGCTTGCCAATTTTTGCTCTGTTAAGTCTTTGTTGACTTCCTGTTTTAGCGTTCTTAAAGACGTGTCACAATTGCATTTTTCATATCTTGCGCCAGCGCATCCGGAAAAAAACAATAAAACGATCAGAACCGTTACTTTTTTCATTTTCTCCTCCTCTTATCCTTTTTTGTGAATGACCAATAAACGATGAGCAAAAGCTCGGTTTTTCAAAATCCGCTGAACTTTTCTTTTTGCGGGCGGACTAAAGGTACTTTTCCGCAGAATGCGGTCAAGATTCATTGTATCATCAATACCCATTACCAGAAAAACCAATAAAACCCGCTTATCCATCGCGCCTCCTTCCTTATATTTAAGCAAATTTATTACTTTTTGTCAACCCGTTTTATGAGGCCGTTCTAAAACTCCCCTGCATGTCATTGCGAGTCCAGATCCAGTTCTTCAAAACTGGAGCGGGGCGTGGCAATCTCATTTTAGACGGGATTGCCACGTCGCGCGAGTACGCACTTCTCGCAATGACGGAAAGAGGTTTTATAACGGCCGTTTTATTTTCCGCAAACTTCTATGGTAGCCAATCGCAAAACGATGCGCTTCATCGCGAACCTGTTTAAATAAATTTTCAAAAATTTTAGTTATTCTTTTCAATTCCTGGTCATTATAATCAAAAACAAAACGGTCGTTTTTTCTGGAGATCCCCTTGGCAATGCCAATAACCGGAATATTCAATTTGTTTGCCTTCAAAACTTTTTCCGCAACGCCAACCTGCGCTTCTCCTCCATCAATCAAAATTATATCAGGACTTGGCCAATTATTTTTAAATCTGCGCGTCAAAACCTCGCGAAGCATTGGCACGTCGCCGGACTTGGTATTTTTTATGCGAAATTTTTTATATTCTTTTTTTTCCGGCGCGCCATCTCTAAAAACGACCATAGAACCGGTTGCCAGCTTTTGGCTGATATTGGATATATCATACCCCTCAATTCTGCCCATTGCTTTATGCTGTAGGGCTTCGGGAGCCCTACAGTTCATAAAATCGTCTTTTTTTATCAAAGAAATATCATGAATATGGTTTAGGGCATAAATCCTATTGCGAAATTCAGCCGCGCGCTCAAACTCGCGATCTTTTGAAGCCTCTTTCATTTCGCGTTCCAGATTTTTTATAATTTGCGTCTTCTTCCCGCGAAAAAATAATTTTAAACCTGAAATGTTTTTCTGATAATCTTTTTTACTGATTTTGCCAACGCATACACCGGGACATTTTTTAATGCCATAATAAAAACATGGTTTGTTTTGGTTTGGTTTACACTCTGACCAAGGAAAAATTCCGCGCAAAATTTTTAACGCTTCACGGAGCGCGCCGGCGCTGGTAAACGGCCCAAAAGAAACTTGAAACTTAGAATTCATAGCTTGCAACTCATGCCCGCGCACCAATATCGGTTTTGGAAAATCTTCCCGCGTGATGCCGACATAAATAAATGACTTATCGTCTTTATCGCGGATGTTGTATTTTGGTTTTAATCTTTTTATAAGTTCCGCTTCCAAAATCAGAGCTTCAAGAACAGATGGCGTTTCGCGGATTTCCAAATCAATAGCTTCCGAAACAAGCGCTTCTGTTTTTCTGTCCCCTGCCCGCGCAAAATATGATTTTACTCTCCGCTTTAATGAGCCGGCTTTGCCAACATAAATAATTTCCCCACGATTATCTTTAAAAAGATATACGCCGGGCTTGTCAGGTAGGTTATTTAATGCTTTTGCCATTTTTTTACTAAACATAATCCTGATTTTATTTAAATCCCCAATACTTTTCGCGTTCGCGAAAAGTATTGGGGATTTTTATGAATATTTTTCTAATTTGGTTGACATAAAATATATTTACGCTTAATATTATGGATAAGGAGGTAGTCATGAACCAGCTCATTCAAGTATCGTCGTTGCCTAATAGGGGCTATATCATTGAAATGCCTTATGACGAAAAAGTAGGAGCTCCGGTATTTGTAAGTGTCATCCCTTATACTCAATTTGATATAGATTTTATTGAAAGGTATAAAAACGGAATCACACTAGTCAAAACACGCATGCCCGGCGAAGATGATTTCAATTTCAAAATGCGTCTTGAAGCAATTATCGATAAACTCCGCCAATGGAAACAAAACCGTAACTAAAGCCCAACTTGGGCTTTTTTTTATTGAGTTTGGCGCGGGGTAAACTAAACCCCCAAAACTTTTCGCAAGTATTGCCCCGTATATGATCTGGGCATCCGCGCCACCTCTTCCGGTGTACCAGTTGCAATAACCTCTCCACCTTTATCCCCGCCCTCCGGACCAAGGTCAATAATATAATCCGCATTTTTTATTATATCAAGATTATGTTCAATAATTAGAACTGTATTTCCCGCGGAAACAAGCTCTTGCAAAACCGCGACAAGCTTTTTTATATCGTCATAATGGAGGCCGACTGTCGGCTCATCCAAAAGATAAAGCGAACGCGACAGGCCTTGACGGAAACGAAGAGAATAATATTTTGAAAGCTCTTTTGCCAATTTCACTCTTTGCGCTTCTCCGCCAGACAAGGTCGGCGCGCCCTGGCCGAGTTCCAAATAGCCCAAACCGACTTGGCGCAAAACTTTCAGCTTGTCGGATATCTGCGGAATATTCTTGAAAAATCCATCGGCTTCATCTATTTCCATATCCAAAATATCAGCAATATTCTTCCCTTTATATTTTATCTCCAATGTTTCGCGGTCAAACCGCTTGCCCTTACAAACATCGCATTTTACATAAACTGTCGGCAAAAAATGCATTTCAATAGCAATCGTGCCATTACCTTCGCAGTGTTCGCATCTTCCACCCGGGCGGTTAAAACTGAAACGTCCGATTTTATACCCACGCGCCCGCGCTTCGGGCGTAGTGGAAAAAAGTTCGCGGACATGTGTCCAACATCCGGTATAAGTTGCCGGATTGGAACGCGGAGTTCTACCAATTGCCGACTGGTCAACAACAATCACGCGATCAATATGCGAGAGGCCTTCTATTTTTTTATATGCGCCCGGCCTAACCCCTGAATGGTTTATTTTTTTGGAAGCCGCGCGGTATAAAATGTCATTCATCACCGTTGATTTACCGGAACCGGAAACGCCGGTAAGACAAACAAATTTTTTCAAGGGAATTTCAATTTTTATATTTTTCAGATTATGCTCGGTCGCGCCGGAAATTACAATTTTTTCTTTAATATTTTTTCTGCGCGTCTCGGGCATTGGCACTTTTAATTCTCCGCGGAGATATTTTGCGGTCAAAGAATTTTTATTTTTCAAAACCTCCTGCAACGTGCCTGATGCAACTATTTCTCCACCGTTTTTACCGGCGCCAGGACCTATATCAACCATATAATCACTCATTAAGATTGTATCTTCATCATGCTCAACTACAATCACCGTATTGCCGATATCGCGGAGCTCAGATAACGTTTCAAGCAAACGCTCGTTGTCACGCTGGTGAAGCCCGATTGTCGGCTCATCAAGAACATAGAGCGCGCCGACAAGACGTGAGCCAACTTGCGAAGCAAGCCGGATTCTTTGTGCTTCTCCGCCAGACAAGGTGCCAGCCTTTCTATTCAATGTTAGATAATTAAGCCCAACATCAAGCATAAAAGTAAGGCGGTTTTTTATTTCGCGGAGCGCGGCTTCGGCAATTTCTTTTTGTTTTGCGGATAATTTTAATCCACTAAAAAACTCTACTGCTTCGCTTATCGACATATTAACAACATCATTAATATTTTTTCCGCCGATTAAAACATGAAGCGCTTCTATTTTTAGGCGCTTACCAAGACACTTTGGGCATATTTCGTCAGAAAAAATAAATTTCGTTCCAATTCCATGACAATATTCACAAGCGCCGTATGGACTATTAAATGAAAAAAGACGCGGTTCTATTTCCGGAAAAGCAAAATTATCATTCGGGCAAGAATATTTTGACGAAAGTAATAAAACGTCATTCTGCGTGCCGTTCGTAGCCTTGACGGAAAATGGAGAATTCTGCGACGAAGCAATCCTATCTTTTTGCAGTGAGATTGCCACGTCCTCCGAGTACGGACTCCTCGCAATGACAGACGTCCCCGGCATAATAATTTTTACCAAACCGTCCGACTCTTCTAAAGAAGTTTCTATTGCTTCGGATAATTCTTTTTGCAAAACTTTATTATCATGGATCGGATATGCGATGGTTAATTTTCTGATAACCAAATCAATATCGTGCCGTTTATAACGGGATAATTTTATCGTTCCACTAAGCTTATGCATTTTTCCGTCAACCGCGACTTCACTAAAACCTTTATTATATAAATCATAAAGAAGCTGATAATATTCGCCTTTTCGGCCACGAATAATTGGAGATAAAATAATTAGTTTATCTTCGCTTTTTATTTTTTCTTTTTCCAATTTTTCTAGCGTTACATCCACCATTTCCTGGACAGTCATTTTTTGAATTTTCTTTTTGCAAACTGGACAAAACGGTTCTCCCACGCGAGCAAAGAGGACGCGCAAATAATCATAAATTTCGGTAATGGTCGCCACGGTTGAACGCGGGTTTGCGCTATGGGCTTTTTGATCAATGGAAATTGCCGGCGCAAGACCTTCTATTTCATCAACATCCGGCTTATCCATCTTTCCCAAAAACTGCCGGGCATATGCCGATAGCGACTCAATATACCTGCGCTGGCCTTCGGCAAAAATAGTATCAAAAGCCAGGCTCGATTTTCCCGAACCGGATAATCCCGTAAAAACGATCAGCTTATTGCGCGGAAGCTCCAAACTAATATTTTTCAGATTGTGCTCACGCGCGCCTTTTATAATTATCTTATCCTGCATAATAATGTATAGGTTGGTTAATTTTAGCTTATTTCGGTACTTTAAGCAAGATACTACTATCATATTTAGCTAAAATTACAGTATTTTTATAGACCCCCCTTGACAAAAAGATTAAAATGTGCTATATTGTAGCCATATTTCACAAAAAGGAGAAAAGTGAAAATGGACATTTTAAAGGAAACTGGCGGACTAGCAGAGACGTTCTTTGATATTATCTCCCAGCACCACCGCGAAAAGACGGAGTACGGAAGAGTCATTATCCCCGTAGATGAGGAAACAACCATAGAGGATGATGACGATATCCCTATTACGATCTTCTTGCCACCTATCAACGAATCAGATACTAAGTGTCGCGAGGCAATCGCCAATAACGAAAACCCGCTCTTGCGACCGACTATGGAAGTGCTCTCTCTGGAGTTCTTCACCGATCAGTTCAATGACAATAAGTAGTGCTTAGCGTCGGCTATTTAGCAGGCGCTAACCGGGCGCGTAGCTCAGTTGGTAGAGCAACGGACTTTTAATCCGTTGGTCGCAGGTTCGACCCCTGTCGCGCTCACAATACCCCGTACTCTAGTTTGCTTAAGAGACTAGCCTTTAACGCCAGTATTCGCCAGTTCGAATCCGGTCGGGGGTACCACAAAACACAGAAAAGAAAGGAAAAAAAATGTTCGAGTGCAAATGCGCAAACTGCTCATTCAAAGACTTTTTTTTGGCCAGCTCGGTTCTGAAAGCGCGCCTCAAAGCAGTGCAGGCGCACAAAACGGCCTCAGTTCTGCGACCAAATCCGACTCTCTGTCTCAAACCGGCGTTGACTGTCCAGTTTAAGTAAGGTCAGAAACACCGGCGACTAATCTCCTGCCGCGGATTTCTGCGGCATACCTAACTTGCCGCAAAAATCCGAAAAGGAAAAGAAGATGACCCTGAAGGCTATCAAAATGATCAACAGTATGATCGAAGACGAGATCCAAGCTCAGCTCACCGATTCCGGCCTGAACGACCTTCGCCGGCTTTGCGAAAAAGCGCCGATGAGCATCCGCCAAATGGATGACGGACCGGACGCGCTGGCAGAACGCTTCTTCACCTATGGAGAAATGAGGAGTAAATTCCACGAGGCGCAACGCGAGGCACGCGAGCTTGCAAGGATCATGGCTGTATAAAACCCATAAAGGAGAAAAGTATGCCTTGTCAGCGAAAAATCGTCTGGGCGGCAAGATGCGCCTGTGGTTGGCCCGGAGAGCCAAACAAGGTTCTCGGAATCACCGCTTTCACGCTTATGGAAGCGCGGATTGAGGCCAAGAACCTACACGACCGGTTCTGGAAAAACGATTCGCCCGGCCTCGCCGAGCAATTCACCTGCATCCCCGCGGTTCTGCCCATCTCTTAGGCCCCGCGCCTACCCCACTGCATAGGCACTTGCCTATTCCCACCAACCTAGCCCCGACTCATTTGAGCGGGGCTTTTTTTAATAACTGGCTTCAAATTTTGAAGTCCAAAGGACGAACAAAATTTGACCAGCAGTTATTAACCCCGCACCAAGCCGTTTGAAAGATATTATTTTTAGTTGGTGTAAGCCGTTAGGCGATTCCGAGCCGATATCCAAAAGGATAAAGTAGATTCTGTTCGGGCTTTGGCGCGGGGTAGGCTGACTTCAAATTTTGAAGTCCAAAGCTATTATTTCCGCCAATGTTAATGATTCCGGGATTTCTTTTTCAGAATCCTTACCTCATCACGCAGAATGGCCGCGGTTTCAAAATCCAACCGGCTCGCCGAATCTTTCATCTGGCGCTCTTTTTCAGAAATAATTTGTTTTATATTTCTACCCTTTATTGGCGCATCTTCTTGCTTTTCTGTTTCCATTATTTCCGGCAAAATATTTTTGATATTCTTTATAATCGTCTGCGGGGTGATGTTGTGGCGTTTATTATATGCCAGTTGCAAAAAACGGCGCCGTTCTGTTTCGTCAAACGCACGGCGCATAGAACCGGTCATATTGTCGGCATAAAGAATAACTTCGCCCAAAACATTTCTTGCCGCCCGACCAATTGTTTGGATAAGCGCGGTTTCGCTCCGCAAAAATCCTTCTTTATCCGCATCCAAAATTGCCACCATTGTCACTTCCGGCAAATCCAGCCCTTCGCGGAGAAGATTTACTCCAACTAAACAATCAAACTTTCCTCTGCGAAAATCAGTCAAAATTTTAATACGATCCAGGGCTTTTACATCACTATGAATATAATTGGCTTTTATTTTCTCTTCATGCAAATACTGAAATAAATCTTCAGCCATTTTTTTTGTAAGGGTCGTTACCAATATGCGCTCCCCTTTTTCAACTTTTTCTTTTACGCGCTTCAAGAGGTCATCAACTTGCGAAAGATTTTTTTCTGTTTCAGTTATAGGACAAATTGTAATCTTCGGGTCTATGAGTCCGGTAGGGCGAATAATCTGCTCTACTATCTGCTCACTATTTTCTTTTTCATAAGTACTCGGGGTGGCAGAAGTAAAAATCATCTGTCCTGTCCGCGCCAAAAATTCCGGAAACTTAAGTGGACGGTTGTCGGCGGCAGACGGCAAACGGAAGCCATATTCAATAAGCGTCCGTTTCCTGGAAGCGTCACCCTCATACATCCCGCCAATTTGCGGAATAGTGACATGCGACTCATCGATAATTGTTAAAAAAGTTTTTGGAAAATAACTCAAAAGAGTGTCCGGCGATTCGCCCGCCTTTCTACCGGATAAGTGGCGAGAATAATTTTCTATCCCATGACAATACCCCAGCTCGCGTATCATTTCTATATCGTTTTTTGTCCGGCGCGCCAGACGTTCGGCTTCCAATAACTTTCCTTCACGTTCAAAAATTTTTAATTGTTTTTCAAGCTCTATATTTATCTCTTTCAGGGATTTTTTTCTTTCGCTTTCTTTTGTTATAAAATGCTTTGCCGGAAAAATCCAAGCGCTCTGTTCTTTTGATTTTATTTTCCGCGTGACAGGGTCAATAAGGACAATATTATTCACGCTATTGTTTTTTCCTAAGGCGCTAAACTCTATACGATAGATGATTTCTTCACTGATCGGCATTATTTCCAAAACATCTCCGCGAAGACGAAAATGTCCGCGGGTCAGATCGGAATTAGTGCGTTCAAACTGCATATCAATAAGGCGCCGAATGAGATCATCACGGAGAAATTCGTCCCCGATTTTTAAATGCAGATTTATTTTTTCATATGTTTCCGGCGCGCCAAGACCATAGATACAGGAAACCGAAGCTACTATTATTACATCTCTGCGCGAGAGAAGCGACTGAGTGGCCGCATGGCGCAAACGATCTATCTCATCATTTATCATTGCTTCCTTATCTATATAAGTGTCGCTTGTCGGAATATACGCTTCGGGCTGATAATAATCGTAATAAGAGACAAAATAATGCACTGCATTTTCCGGAAAAAATTCGCGAAACTCCTGACAAAGCTGGGCGGCAAGAGTTTTATTGTGCGCAATTACAAGAGTAGGCTGATTTATCTTTGCGATAACATTAGCCATGGTAAAAGTTTTTCCGGAGCCGGTAATTCCCAAAAGTGTTTGCGCGCGCATCCCCTTTTTTAAACCCTCCAATAAAGCCTCAATCGCCTTTGGCTGGTCGCCTGCCGGCTTATATTTTGATTTTAGTTTAAATTTCATAATAAATGTTATCCACCCCGCCCTCTGCGCAGGACCAGTTGAAATATTTTAATTATAATTTATTATCAATACTTCCTATAATACAAAATTAGGGCGGGGTTAGCAGCTGCTAATCAAATTTTGCTCTCCGCCAGCCGGCGAATCCAAAATTTGAAGCCAGCTACTAAAAAATCCCCCGGCAAACATGTTCGCTTAGGGGTATTGTCTTTTTTGTTGTTCTAATATTATATTCACCCGATTGAAAAATGTCAACCCAGACAATAAAAAAATCCGCGATTTTTATCGCGGACTATTATTAGCAATTATCTTGGAGCTCTTTGCCCTTATCTTTAAAATATTCTTTTATTGCCTCGCCAAGATCTGTGGATTTTTCACATACCCATCCTTCGGATGAAAGAATTAAAAAATCACAGCGCTTTTCCGGATTATCTTCCTGGCAGACGCCTTTTCGTTTGTCAGCCGGAAGACCTGTTCTAAAACTTGCTTCTTCGCGATCTTCTGTTATTTCCCTTACCTTGTCCCTGTCAATGATAACATTGTGACGCTTTAGCCAAAAATTCCAAACCGGCTCCAGTTTGCCCTCGTCTGCTAGAATCTGGACTTCTTCTTGCGAATACCAGGCAATAGAGTGCGCCTCATCTTCGTTCAGCCAAGGTGTGCCATTACATTCGCATTCAAACAAATACCAAAAATGTATTTTTATACCACTCTTGCAGACATTGTTGGCGATTTCTTTTTCTTCCACTAATCTCTGATGTTTTGACTTGAAACCGGATTCTTCATAGACTTCTCTCTCAATCGCTTCAATATGCGTTTCGCTTTCGTCTATGTGGCCGGCAATGCAAGCAAAGCCATGGGGCGGATTTTTTCTATCAATAAGAAGGTATTTTCCTTCGCGATTTTTGATAATAGCTCCGACAGAATGATGAACCTGTTCGCCGGATTTATTATGTGTCACGGTCGGGTCTTTTGCCATCTCTTCTCTCCTTAGTTTAGAGTTTCTTTTTTATCTAAACTATCAATACCAGGACAGTTGGACGACAAAGCATTCATCACATTCGCATTTCTTTTTGCATTTATTCTTTTTTCAAATTCCGTACCCTTTGCGCATTCAAAACCCTTGGAACTGCACATAAGATACGAACAAGCATTCTCCATACCAGGCCGGCAAACCCTTAGAACATATTCTCTTGGAATGAGCTTTGGCATCTTTCTCTCCTTTTCTGCCAATATCCCAATCTATCACAAATTTTATATTTTGTCAACATTGACAAAATATCGCTTTTATGTTATTTTTTAAGTAAAGGAGGTCTTGATAATGGAATACACAAAAGAGGACATCGAGGATTTTAAGGCCGACCCCGAGGCCTGTCCAGCGCATTTGCTCGGCTCAAATGATGAAGAGTATGTACAATGGATGAAAAAACTTAACTGGCAACCGCCGAACATTATCATTGAATCGGAAAAAGAAAATACTCGACCGGAAGAGGAGGATACTGTCCCGCAAAGATACTCTTTCTCTACGTCTTGGGTCATCACCAATAAAGCCATGGGTATTATAATGTGCAATAATTGCAAAATCTTTTCCTCGTTAGATTCCAGAGGAAACCCGCCTTATGCCTGCCCTTGTTGCAATTTGCCAACAGATAAAAACAAACCAATCACAACTTAATACCAAACTATCGCTATCGTCCAGATAGCGTTTTTTTATTCTTGACAATCTCCAAAAATTATGTTAAGATGAGCAAAACACAAATCTTTCGCTAGAAAGATAAGCAGGAGGACGAAAATGAGCAAGTACACTGACAAAGATGTAGAGATATTTAGAAACACCAATTGCCCTCTTCATCTTTTGGGCGAAAACAATGATTTTTTAAAAAAACATATGGAAGCGATTAGCTGGAAGTGGCCAAAAGACAAAACGCCGATTGTAATTGAATCAAAAAATACAGAAAGAAGTATTGCGGAAAATACTACTGCGCCAGGGAGACCGCCTCGGACAATATGGAACTTTAGTGATCCACTAGAAACTGAAATTCAATGCGCTAATTGCGGATACAAAATGATTCTTTACAGCGCAGAGATGCCGGACTCTTGCCCGAACTGCAAAATAAGAACCCGAGCAAAAAATCTTATGCCATAGGCAAAACCACCCAAAACAAAACCACCCAATCAATCGGGTGGTCTTTTTTTGTTTAGAGCGATGAACATACATTGGTATGTTCATCCTAGCTCCGTTTTGCTCCCCAGAAAAAATAAAAACACGTGAAAAAACAATATATTCAGGGCTGGGCTCTGAATATATGCTATTTTATTTCTGTCCACGGATTAAAATCTACATTTCCCTGTATTATATCCCCTGCTCCGGCGGGGTTTTTTGTTTCGTGCCACGGACCGGACTCTGCACCCCAATAATTATTTTGCGCATTTAATTCTATGTCCGGATTATCGTTATAAAAAT
This sequence comes from Patescibacteria group bacterium, assembly GCA_018895765.1. Taxonomy (GTDB): domain Bacteria; phylum Patescibacteriota; class Patescibacteriia. Next base: position 21,549 of record JAHINX010000061.1, on the reverse strand, counting down.
TCAACCCGATTTTATTATTGATGAAATCATTATTTTCTATCACAATATTTTCCGGATTACCCACAACATTCACTCCACCGGTTGTACCGGAATTGCCGGTTAAGCCGTTGCACTGGAATGTATTTCCGATTATACGGATAGCGCTATCTTCTTGGGCAGATATGCCCCAGAGCGCATTATATTCAAAATTACTATTTAAAATATTCGGCTGGGTGCCCGGGAATAGGCGCGAATAGATGCCTGACTGGCTGTGGCTAACTTCTATATCGGAAATCTCTATGTCCGCGTCCGAAAAATTCACAAATATTGCGCCACCGGAAGAATTGGCGGCACTCGCCGCTCCGCCGGCATAATAAATTTTGGCGTGCTGAATTTTTATATCTTTACCATTAGGACTTTCTATCTGTATAGAGCCCCAATCGCCAGGCGCGGGCTCGGAACCGGAAATATCAATCGCCACGCCGTGCGCGTCATCGCGGAAAGTTGTAAAAATAACCGGGTTTGAAGCAGTGCCATTTACTTCCAGGTCTCCTAAAATGCGCAAACTGATTGGAAAGTTCATCCATCCTCCCCAGCGCCATCTTCCAAATTTTAACACCACACCTTCTTCTATTATTAACTTTCTATTATTAGGAATGGATATTGTATCGTCGGTGTAGTAGGTCTTCCCTGCTTCCAATGTAACAGTTAATGTATTTGAAAAATCCGGAAATGGTTCGGCGGCGATTTTGTCTGCTTCTCCTTCCTCTTTGTTATGAGTACCGTAAGTAAAGGTAGTGCAAGCTATTGTTGGCGCCGACGGTTCCGGTACGACAGGTGGAATAACCGGTTCCGGCTCTGGTTCTGGCGCAATTGCCATAGTGCTACTTGTCCCTTGTGGCGTTGAACTGGAAACCGTAAAATCATTAAAATTATTATTCGTGTCGATAAAATTTGTGCGGCTTATGCTTTGGCCGTCCAGCGGATTATACGTTTGTTGTACTTCATAGTCATTCGCAAGGCCAAAACCGACTTTATCAATAATATTTCCGTCCGCATCTCTTATAATAAGAGTATCGTCGCTCGTGGCAAAATTGCTTCCGTTGGTATAATTCGTATCCGCATGTTTACCAATGGCATTTTTGGGGACAATAAGAAAATACGAATTCGCTGGAATTGTTGAGCCCGTGGGGAATTTTGAAACAAGATTATATTCCGCAGGAGGCTGTTTATCAGGGTTATAACTCAGCACCGTTTCTGTTTTTTTAAATAATTTCCAATCAGTAATATCAACTGCGCCAGATGAATTATTATATAATTCTATAAATTCATTATCGGTGTCACCCGGACCTCCGCTAATCTGTATTTCATTTATAATAATATTTGGCAAAATTTCGGGGATTTCCAACGTGCTGGTGGCGGTTTCCGGAGTTGAGGTTGAAGTTTCCGGAGTTGAGGTTGAAGTTTGCGGAGTTGAGGTTGAAGTTTGCGGAGTTGAGGTTGAAGTTATATCTTCCAAAATTACTTCCAACGTGCTGGTGGCGGTTTCCGGAGTTGAAGTCGGCGTTTCTTCCTTTGGCGCTTGAGGCGCCGGCTTAGAACTCCCGCCGGCTGATGACCAGCCCGTGTATACCGGCGTTTCATCTATTGGATCGGCTCCACCGACGCCTTCCTTTTGAAATAAACATCCGCGTTCAAAAAATTTCGCTTCTTCTTCGTATGACTTGAAAGCGCTGTAATATTTCGTATCCGGCCGTATCATCATAAGATGCGCATATCCCTCTTTTAGCATCTCGGCATTTACCAACACGCCGTCTATATAAATATAACGTAACAACCGATTATATTTGTCGGTTTCACTTGTATCTTTTTCTAAACGGATATTCTTGCCCAATACCATTGATTCCATTTTCTGCTTTGCTTCTTCAAAACACTCTTCTCCGCGTTCTGGCGTATCCATACCAATTAGACGGACATCTTCTCCGCTATTCAACGTAATCGTATCGCCGTCTATTACCTGGCTGACGTAGAAATTTGTTTCCGGCTCTGTTATTGATTCGCTTGCGGGAGTCGGGTCAGGAATTATTGATTGCTGATTGATTATTGTTGATTGGTTATTATTAAATCCCCCTAAATCCCCCTTCTCCGAAGGGGGAGAAGCTTGCTCTGATAGTCGTTCGTCACCACTATTAGCTTGCGACGTGACAATCTCATCATTTACCGATTCATCGGCTTTTGTGCTTTGCGGGAAAAAACCTTGCGCGAACTGAACTGCTGTATTGTATAATTTTGTAAGCTCCCCAAATGGCGACCAAATTGTGTTTGTTGTAGTATTGCTCTTTTTTGTCATTTTTTGCGGAAGTTTTGATTGGCGTTCGGCCTCTTTGAAAAAAAGATTTATTACTCCGGCGCTGGAGATGACTGCCTGCTTTGAGAGGCGCTGCCAATAAGCGGTGAGGATTTGGGGATCATTGATAGTTTCTTTATTATCTTTTACCGTATAAACGGGATAATTATTAATATAACCGTAAATTTGCTGATTTTCTCCAATAATTAACTCTGGAACAGCTATTAAGTTTTCATTTATTGTATCCTCACTAAAAAAATTTTCACTACTGTATTTTGCATTCCAATCAAAATAATTTTCCAAAATTGAAAAATCTTTTGGCTTCTGGCCTGACTTATATAATTCCTCTGCTGTTTGTAATTTGCCAATTTTGTCTTTGTTATATTCTTTTGCCCAATTTTCCAAGGGGCTTCCTTTGTCGCCAACAATGCCGGCATGAGTGTCTCCGCGCGTATGGTCCGGCACCGTCATATCTTCCAATAGATGAAGAATATGGCCCAAAGCAACAAAAGCGGATTCTCTATCCCCTTCCAAATAGGCATCAATCGCTTTTTGCCAGGTTTGGTCGCCTTTATATAATGAATAGTCAGCTTGGGCGGAACGGTTTTTTGCCCAGTTTTTTGCAGAAAGCGCAGTTCTTGAAGAAAGAAAAAATCCGCTTAAAAATTTTACAAGCCCTGGGGAGTTTTCTCCCAGCTTATCGCCTGTCCAACCCTCGCCTGTTATTGGATTGTAAAAATGGTTTATCCAGCGCGGAGGAGTATCTTCTTCTTGCGCTCCTTGCATCAGCCAATTAATTTCTTCTTCACTTAGTTGGCTATCATTAAAATAATTAAAAAATTCTCCCGCTTCATAAGTTAAGGCGCGATGGGTAAAATGGCTGTCCCAAGCAAAAGAAAAATAGGGGACAAAAAAACCGGCAATCAAAATAACCGGTATAAATAATTTAATCAGATTAAATCTAAAATCTGAAATTTGAAATCTGAAATTCCAAAATCCTCCTTTTTTATAGAAAGAGGATTTTTTTATCATAATAAATAGAGTTTCCAAATGTTATTATTTTTTTCAAAATGTATTATCTCATTATATTTTCCTGGTTTTACTGCAACTTTTTCTAATTGTTTTGAAACTGGATTCTCTACTTCTATATATTTTAATTTTTCTACCACTGTCTCATATTCATACGCCGCCCTGCTTTCCCAATTATAAAATTCATCTTTTTTTATTTTCCAAGTATTTTTTGCATTTTCCAATTTTGCTATATAATCATCCAACTCATTATTATCCTTTTTATCGGATAAAATAGCTAATCTGTTTTCTTGTTTCCCAATCACAAAATACTTACTTGCCAATTCCAGATCGCCTTTCTTCAAAGCCGTGAGATACATATCAAATGTTTCTTCCGGCGTTGCTCCGCCATAGTTATCATTTTTATACGGCGCTTCAATGGCGTTTAAAAATGTTTGCACGCTCATATCGGCGCGCCACATATCCAAATAATATTTCACCGCATTGCCGATTCCAAAACCGGCGATAAAAATTAAAACCAATAATATAATTTTTTTGAATTTTTTCATAATAATTTGTCGCAAAGCGACACATTTTACGAGTTACGGATTACGAGTTACGGATTACAATTACTAAAACGGAAGTAGTAATCGGAAAAAGCTGACGTCTCCCAGGCCAAGTGGCTTTTCAATAACCATCGCCCAGGTCATCCATACCCAGCCCGCCAAAAATCCGATAAACAAAACAATAAGCGCCTCGCGCTTGAATGTCATTTTTTTATGTTTTGGCTGTGCCAAAATCGGGTCCGGGATACGCAATTTTTCTGCCATATATATTTATAATAAACAGATACGCCAAAAATTGCAAGGTGTGGATAATTTTTAAGGAAAATGAGGCTGTTTCAGCAAGTCCCCTCCTTTGAAAAAGAAGGGCAGGGGGGACTTAAAAATTATTAAATCCCCCCGGGTCCCCCTTCTCCTAAGGGGGAGAAGACGGGGAGGAATTCATAGATACGCTTTTTATACGACACACTCCAGCAGAAATAACAAAAAACTCCCCATAAGGGAGAATTTTGTTTTATTTCCGCTATTTTAGCGAAAATTTTGAGAAAATGCCTTATTTTTTGTTAGGCATGATGCGGAACATAGTAGTACCGCACTCTGGACATACGCCTTTCATTGCATTTCTGGTCTTGCCACCCTTTGCTTTAAAGGTGGTATCCTTTGCATCTTTCATCTCTCTTTTGGCTTTGCATTTTACGCAATATGCTTCCATAGATATGAGGTTAATTTTTAAACTATATATACATTCTACCTTAAAATGATAATAAAAGCAAGTAAGCTACAACTCCCCCTCTCTTTCACCCCGAAGCCAGCTTTCATGGCAAGCGGTGCAAACAGGTTCATAAATTTCCATACCGCCAACCATTACCTGTTCTTTGGACTCAACTTTTCTCTTGGTTCTGGAGGCGTCGGCTCCGCAGGACATACATACTGCCTGGAGCTTCATTACATATTCCGCCTGTGTTAAAAGAAAAGGCATTGGCCCAAACGGCCTGCCCATTGCATCCAAATCCAAACCGCTTAATATGACTCTTTTTCCATGTGCCACCAAAACACGCACTACTCCGCAAATTGAGTCATCAAAAAATTGCGCCTCTTCTATGCCGATTGTCGTTATCTCCGGCTCCAAATAATCAAAAATTTCTTCCGGAGAATTTAGCGCTATCGCTTCTCTTTCAAATCCCCCATGAGTGCGGACGCCTGTGTCGCGATCGTCGCGAACCGGCTTTATCAACATTACTGTTCCGCCAGCTATCTCAATTCTCTCCAGTTGACGAAAAAGCTCTGTCGTCTTTCCAGAACCCATGGGTCCCGTTATGACCAGGGAAAAACCCTTCTGCTCCATAAAGGGACTACTTTTGTAAACTCTTGGACCAAACATTTTAAAATCTTTAATTATCTCACCTTTAGAACCTCTGAAAAACATATTACCTACTGCAATTTCCAAATTTTGGCTGCAAATTTTGAAAAGCTCCTCCGCTTAATAGCCATTAAACATCGTTGCTTGTTCAAAATTTTCGCTCAAAATTTGAAGATTTCGCTACGGCACTATATTTATCAGAGGTTCCATTACAATTTTATATGATATAAATAAAATACGCAAACACCTACTTTGGCCGAATACCGGACACTTGCAATTTTTCTGAAATTATGCTATTATAACTCCATACTCCGGAGTCGTCTAACTTGCCCCGCCGTACATTTTTTTACAATTTTCCGAGATCGTCTAATGGTAGGACTCGGGCCTTTGAAGCCCGCTATCTTGGTTCGAATCCAAGTCTCGGAAATTTGTAAAAAATAGATTGGGTCAACCCACGCCTCTGGCGGGGTGAACCAGGACTTCAGGTTTTGATCCTGACTATTGGGGTTCGAATCCCTACTCCGGAAATAAAAAAGTCTCAAGTTCATCTTGGGATTTTTTGATATTTTGAAAAATAAAAAAGCCGCAGGGCGAACCATGCGGCAAGATGCGTTATTGAGAATCCCGTCTAAAAAACCCGGCGGGAAGGGCAAAGGACAAAGTATCAAAAGGGCTAAGTTCTAAAAATCAGAGTTCAAAGTGCTACACTTGCGGAACGGCAAACGCGAACCCGTACTCACGATCCCACCTACCGTCAGGCCTGCCGTAGCACGCGTACAACCAGCGACCGCTGCCGCTGCGGCAAACATAAAGGAGGCGCGGACGACCACCAAAATTATCGATAGGCTCGTGCATCACGAGAATCCAGTAGAGCCCTATGGCTTTGATCTCCCCATCCGTGAACTTCTCGCGAATGAGGCAGGCGACCTCGGCATTCGGCTTCGCAAGCTTCCTCTTGTTGGCTTTGGCACGAATCTTCTTCGTGACCCGGTCGTCGTCCGCGAAGAGCATGCCCTTCAAAACAGCGACTTCGGTCGTCACACCATTGGTCGGCTTGAAGTCCGGGGAACGAAGCATTTGCTTGGCATAGTCGCTCACACAGAAGTCCCTATCCCCTAGACGCTTGATCCACTCCTCGCCAGTCGTACCGTCAGAGGTAACCGAGAAGTAGATGACGCCGTCCTCTTCCCTCCATGAGCGGGCCGGTTCAGAAACCGTCAGCTCGCCATAGACCTCGGCGACAGCGTTAAGCCAATCCTCCCTGCCAACGCTCTTCGCCTTGCCCAATGCAACCAACTCTTTCACAGAAAAACTCTTCATATCCGTTGTTTTCATCTGTTTTTCTCCTGTTTTTGCCATGTTTTACCACAGCGGGGTTTTGGGAATGTACGACTTAACTTGGAAATATAGTAGCGCATTTTAAACATTTTGTCAAGAATAGAAAAATATTTATTGTATATCGTTTTAGATAAATACAATATCTTGGTTCGAATCCAAGCCCCGAAGATAAAAAAACCCGAGAAAATCTCGGATTTTTTTATCTTGTGATATAATTAAATAATATGTTAAACATCAAACAGTCATTCAAAACCGGATTGGGGTTTGGCCTTACTTCCGGGGTTATTACAACGCTTGGCTTGATAGTCGGGCTCAATGCCGGCACGCACTCCAAAACAGCGGTAGTGGCGGGCATTCTAGTTATCGCCATTGCGGACGCGCTTTCCGATGCTTTAGGGATCCATATAGCGGAAGAAACAAATAAAAACCGCTCCAAAAAAGAAATTTGGGAAGCAACCGGATCCACTTTTGTTTTCAAATTTGTCACAGCGCTCACTTTTGTTGTTCCGGTTCTACTCTTGGCATTAAGCACAGCTGTAATCGCAGGGGCGGCTTGGGGGTTGTTTTTAATTGGAATTTTTAGTTTTTATCTCGCAAGACAGCAAAAAAAATCCCCTTTCCGAGCGATCCTGGAGCATATCTTCATCGCTGTTCTAGTTATTATTGCAACTTATTTTATCGGCAGATGGGTCGGAGAACTGGTTTAAGGAACCTCTGATAATTTTTTAAATTAAAAATCACCCGAAAAATAACGGGTGAATTTTTTTATTGGCGACGTAGAGCGAGCGAAATGAAAAAGTAATTTTTTTATTTCCGAGCCGAGGAAGCCAATATAGTACTCTTTACTTTAAAACCTCTAATGCTTTTTTTAGTGGAGCATCGTTTTTATCTTTTATGTAAATATCGGGGACTACTCCAAATCCGTTCAATTTTTTCCCCCTTGGACTTAGAACGTGATACATACTAATCCTTAGTACGCCTCCTCCGCGCAAAAAATGACTATACTGGAGCATGCCTTTCCCATATGTCTTTTCACCAATCAAAACCGCGCTTTTATAATCCTTGACTGCCGAGCTAAAAAACTCTGAGGAGGAATAAGTATTCCTGTTGATGAGGACTACCGAGCGAAACCCTTTCAAAAGAGGCGTGCCATCAAACGTGGCATACACCGGGCTTTTTTTGCCATTGCTATCAATTACCATGTACGCTGTTTTTCTGCCAAGCCAGAGAAGCCCAAGCATTTCGCGACAAACTTCTGTTAGTCCGCCTTTACTGTCCCGCAGATCAAGAATAAACTTTTTGCTTCCATTTTTCAAAGGACTAAAAACGGACAAAAACTCTGCCGTCGTCCTGGAGTCAAACACCAAAATCTTACAATAAATTACGTCCTCATATTTCTTACAAGTAGCAACTGGCTCGGGACGATATTCCTTTGGCGCAATCATCCATTTAATCGCCTTTTTTGCTTTTTTTGGAACATAGAATCCTTTGTAGGGATCGTCCAATTTTTTTACAATGGCTTCGATAGTGGCATAGCATAATTCGCTTTTGCTTTTTCCGGAAATACGCGAAGCGCGAACTACAAGTGGCCAAAAATACCAAGCGCTATATTTTTTAGACTTGTTGCTGTAAAAATCCAAAGTATGTTTGCCCAATGCTTTTTTAATTCCTTCAAGCGCGTAGTTATAAATCTGCTTCTTTGTGACTTCCTTATAGAATTGATGAGACACAGCAAACCACGTTTCGCCCAAAACTAAATAATCGCATTCGCCGGAAGGATTTGAATTAATAGCAAGATTATATCCCCTGTTTAATTTTCCAGCCATATCCCTGCGTTCTGTATGTCCACAACCGCAAAAATAAATTAAAAGAACAAAAAAGAATTTTACTCGCATTTCTTCTCCTTGCCTCTTTTAATCATTGCATAAATCAGCGACTTTGTCAATAAAAAAGCCGCTCTCTAGGAGAACGGCATAATACTATTTGTTAAGATACTTTATTGCGGTGCCAAGCTGAGGATCGCGCGCATTTATAAAATCTGCGATGTCTTTTAGCACTTCAATGTCCGGAGTAATACCCTTTTTGTTAACGATGTCACCAAGTGGCGTCCAGTATTCTCTAACAGTGAGATTTAGGGCCGCTCCCAAGACCGGCATCAAGGCCTGAACCGTTCCCTTGCCAAATGTTTTAGTGCCGATAAGAACCGCTTTTCCGTGGTCTTGCAAAGCGCCGGCAACAATCTCCGAAGCCGAGGCGCTGGTATGGTTTACGAGAATAACGGTTTTATATCCACGAAGCCTTGCCTCTCCGCCTTCGCTTATAAGCATAGTAAACTGCTCTCTGGACTTTATTACTGCCGCGCTAAATCTTGCATTAAACCACCCATAAGCCAAGAGTCCCGTAGCTTGATACAAAAGACCGCCAAGATTGTTTCGCAAATCAATGACAACCTTATTGTCATGCTCTTTTGACAAAGCTTCAAAGCTTTCCTTAAAATCCTTCATCATTCTCTCGCCGAAGTTAAAAACCCGACAATAAACAATTTTTCCCAAAAGCTTGCAATTCGCCTCTTTATTTTTCACTTTTCCGCGAATAACTTTTATCTTTCTGGGATGCTTCCATCCTTTTCTGTTTACAGTAAGATAAACAGGCTTTCCATTTTTTCCCTTAATGAGCGACACTACCTTTGAATATTCATTAGCTCTTTTAATATTGAGTTTTTTAATAACAACATCCTCTACGGCGATTAGCTCATCATAATCTTTCAGCCCAGCCCGCTCTGCGGGAGACGAATGGTGCACTGTGCGGATAAAAACTCTTTGTTCCGGTTCTACAAAAATCTGAAAGACAGCTCCAATGCCAAAATAGCTTCCGCCAAGAACTCCACGGACAAAATCTTTAGAGTTTTTCGCGGGAATAAAAATACTAAATCTGTCACCCAAATTGCTGACCGCGCCTTGTACCGTGGCATAGCAAAGCTGGCTTAAGCTCTTTTTACTCTTATCGCGAGCGTCGATTATTGTCCGCCATAATTTATCACTAGTATACTCATCATCTTTTTCAAACTCCGGGAGAACAAGCTCGGTTCCCAATTCTTTTGAAAGACCTTTTAATCCGCCCTCAAAAACTTCCTTCTTGCTTACCTTCTTATAGTAAGACTTATTAATCTCGCTAAAAGCCCTGTAAAGCATCAGGAATGAACACTTACTTGACGGATTCAAAGTTGCTTCAATCGCAAAAACCTCTTTAATCGGCTTTCCACTACCAATTTTTGGCGGACCGAACATACCGCATCCGGAAAAAAGAATAACAAAAAGTATTGCAATTTTACACATTTTCACTCCTCCTTCGATGAAAAGAACCCTATTACCATCTTTGCATAAATAGAAACAGGCGTCAACCGCACCTGTTATTCAAATATTTTTTTAAGATCCGACAGGTCATTAACCTTTACAAGCATTCCTCTCAGCTTTTTGGCGCCAGTAAAGCCTTTTACATAATAAACCAAATGCTTACGGAAAGTTATCAACTCGTGATGTTCTTTTATATGAAGTTTGGCATGTTCCAAAATTATTTTTCTCAATTCCTTACTATCGGGGGTTGGAAACCCGCTAGTTTTTATTTCTTGAAAAATCCAAGGATGACCAAGCGCTCCTCGGCCAATTAGCGCGCCATCTGCCCCGCTAACTTCAATCGCCTTTTGAAAAGTTTCTGCGTCAACTATATCGCCGTTTATTAAAACCGGGATTTTTAGTTTTTTAGAAACCCGTCTAATCATCTCCCAATTTGCCTTTCCGCTATAGCCCTGAGCTTTTGTTCTGCCATGAATTGCAATCGCATCCGCGCCAGCGCGCTCAAGAACTGGCGCAAAACGCAAAATCTCATTCGGCTTTTCCCAACCAAGCCGGGTTTTTACCGAAACCGGAACTTTTACTGCCCTTTTTACGGCGCGGACAATATCCCCTGCTAACTTCGCGTCTCTCATTAATGATGCTCCATTAAAGCTTCCAACAATTTTTTTTGCCGGGCAACCCATATTTATATCAATCCCGTCGGGCTTATATTTTTTTTCCAGAATGCGCGTGGCGCGAGCCATAATCTCCGGGTCTTTTCCAAAAATTTGCAGAATTATCGGACGCTCTTCTTCGTCAAACTTTGCCATTTCTAAAGTTTTTTTATTCTCATAAACTATTGCGTCCGCGCTTACCATTTCGCGGTAAACAATATCCGCGCCAAAACTCCGGCACATTAAACAAAAGGCGCTATCAGTATAATCCGCCATTGGAGAAAGTCCCACTATTGGTTTTTTTATTTTTTTCCAACTAAATTTCATAGTTTTAAATAATGTTCCCGCGATAGCGGGAACACCATAGTTGATAATTGAAAATTGATCATTGATTATTTCTTCAAATATCTTCCCAGCGCAAACCATGCGGAAAGCAAAGAAAAGGCAAAAATACCAACAAATTGCAAAGCAAACAGCCCGAATATATTTGCCCTGTAATAAGCAAAAATATCACCTGCCTGACCATTAAAAAATGCCAACACATTTGGCTGTATTACGGATATTATCGGAAAAATTAATATAAGAGAAGCTATAGCAGCAATAGTACTATAGATAAGCAGCTCAACAACAAATTGCCCCTTAACAAACCAATTTGCCGCGCCGACAAGGCGCATTATGCTTATCTCGTGGCGATGGGCATCAATCCCCATGCGGATAGTGTTAAATATCACAATAACCGCAATAAGGGCAAAAAATAGGCTAATTAGAACTATAAATTGCTTTACAAAACTAGTCATCCTATTTATTACTTCAATAAGTTTTTCATTGTCGCCAAAATCTTTATTCTCAATTATTTTATCATAAATAGGAGTGTCGAGTTGTTTTAAAACAGTATTATAGTCATTAACATTTACTGTTTGCACGACTAAAGCCCCGCCGAAAGGATTTGTCTCTAAAAACGTTAGGGAAGAAAGAATGTCTTGGTCGTCTTTGTGCGTTTCTTTAAATTCTTTCAAAACATCATCCGAACTTTTATAGGTTACATTGGATACGTTAGCCAGACTCATAAGATAAGATCGCAGACTCTGCGCCTCTTCATTTGTCGCACTTGTTTTCAGATAAATACTGACATCAACTTTTGACTGAACCTGACGAGATGCTTCGTTGGTCAAAAAATTTATAATCACAAGTCCATTTATTAGCAAAAGTAGAACTGTTAAAATTACGATAGTCAAAATTTTCAGCCAAAAATTACGGGCAAAATTTTGCGCTCCGAATTTGAATATTTTTTGCAAGTTAGAAATCATATAATTTATTAGTCATTCCCTCTTCATTGGTCATTGGGATTTGGGAAATTGGTCATTTCTTATATCTTATATCTCCCATGCTCGGCATCACCGACTACCATCCCCATGTCCAAGGTGACAACCCGCTTTTTTAATGCATTCACTACCTCGCGATTATGAGTAACCAGAAGGACCGTTGTGCCAAGACTGTTTATCTTTTTCAGAAGCTCAATAATCTCTTGCGTATTCAAGGCATCAAGATTTCCGGTCGGTTCATCAGCGACTAAGAGCTTTGGGCTATGAACAAGAGCCCGGGCTATAGCCGCCCTTTGCTGTTCTCCGCCTGATATTTGAAGTGGGTATCTACCTTCTTTCCCTTCAAGGCCCACAACTCTTAGAACTTGCGGAACAATTTCGCCTATACGCTTGTTATTTATTCCACAAACCTCCAAGGCATAAGCTACATTTTCAAAAATTGTTTTTCTTGGCAAAAGCTTATAATCCTGGAAAACCGCGCCTATCTGTCTGCGCAAAGAGGGAATCTCATTTCTTTTTATTTTCGTAACTTCCACGTCTCCAATCTTGAGCTCGCCATGAGAGATGGGTTCTTCGGCCATTAACAGCTTTACTAGTGTCGTTTTTCCGCTACCTGACTTTCCAATAACAGAAACAAACTCTCCATCTTGGATGCGGAGGCTTATATTTTTCACGCCAACAAAATCCGGCGGATAAATTTTTGAAACATTTTTAAATTCGATCATATCAGCTACTTAGCTACTTAGCTTTTTAGCTATTTAGGAATTAAAAATAGCCAGTCAAAATCTTTTTACCTCCCCACCTTCATAGCCGAAGGTGGGAATCGAACCCACAACCTACGGTTTACGATACCGTTGCTCTACCATTGAGCCACTTCGGCATAAAGGCGGGAAGACAAACTGATTTTGCGCTGGCATATCTAAATTATGATACGCCAGTTCCCTCCTCCTGTCAATGCTAAAAGAATAAGAGCGCAGAAAATTAGAAAAGGTAATTCCCATCCACCCTTAAATACTTGTTTCCAAACCAAAATATGAAAATATATTGCTCCGAGCATTTCGATTGCTAAACCAGTTGCAACAAAATTCATCCACAATCCCGCAACTAAAAGGAATCCGCCCAAAAGTTCCCAAATGCCTAAAAGCAAATTTTTCCATCCGGTTGTAAATGGCGCTTTTCTTGTTCTTATTTTAGGGATACCGTGCGCTATGAGTATAATGCCAACAGAAAACCTGAGAACAAAAAATCCCAAATCGCTTAATATATAATTATACATATTTATATTATAGCAGACATCTGCAAAATCAAAAAACCCGGCTTTAAGCCGGATCCTCTGTTGGAGCGGGTAACGGGAATCGGACCCGTCTCTCAACCTTGGGAAGGTCGCATACTGCCAATGTACTATACCCGCATACAATTTCAAATTGCAGATTTCAAATTTCAGATTTAATTTCTTTAACTATTTATTAAAAAAATGTTTCCACCACAAAACAAAGTTTGGCTCCTCCGGATTATTTAAATTGTCCACAAGCGCATTTGCTTCCTCAGGCAAAGAAACGGAAATAACTTCTTCTCCCGGTTTTTTCAACCCCAGCTTTGTCCTTGCTTCGCTTTCCAAAAACTCTTCCGTATCCAAATATGTCGCCAGATTAAGAATATCAAGATTTTGCGCTTCCACTTCTTTTGCTGCAACTTCCAATTTTTTTATTTCTTTATCAAGCGCCCTGCTCCGGCTATATTCTTTAAAAAAATTAAATCCAAAAAGAATAATAAGAAGCAGAATAGCAATACCCGCTATCTTCATTCCCAATATTTTTTTTAGCGATAAATCTTTCATATCTTATTCTTTTTTCATTTTTTTAAGCGCAAGGGCAAGAGCGCGCTTTTCCACAGAAGAAAGCTTATCCATTTCATCCATAATTTTATCCATTACCGGCTTTTTTTCTTCATTTTCGTCCCACTTCCGCACCCGGCGCTCAACTTCCAAAACCAATTCCTGAATCATTGCCGGCTTAGCAACGTTTCGCAAAGTGACGCTAGACCGATAACCTCTTATCGCCACCACTACGTTGCCATACCTAAACATTGATTGCTTTATCCCCTTTATATTATATGAAACATCATCAATTTTATAATATGGAACTTCAGAAACAATGCGGTTGAAGAGTCCTTTTTGATCAATGTCTATTACTCTAAGACTGGTAATAATCCCGCAATTAAAATACCAGTTGATTAATTCATAGAGGGCAAAAAGTATCGCTCCTCCCAAAAGAATGAAAAAAATCACCATCCCAATCTTTCCCCAAGAAAAAAGCGGAAACAAGAAGAAAAAGGGCAAAAGAAATAAAAAAAGGCCGATTAAAAACGCGGAGCTAAAAGCAACCGGCGTTTGCCTAACTACCAATAAAATTTCTTCGCCGTCTTTCAGCTTTACGGCTTTAAAATCAGATTTTTCAATTTTTTCTTCTTTTTGGTCAGTCATACCCAGTAAGACAACTTTGAAAATAATTTATATAAAATTTTAAAAGTTGATTAATTTTATTTTTTGATTATAATTTACGCCAAGAAAAACAGCATTTTTACCTGTTGCGTCTTAGCGCAACAAAGATCAAAGTTGGTCTTACTGGGCATATTTATTTTTTAAGTTTTAGCTTTATGGCTTGCCGGGCAATATCTCTATCGTCCCATGGAAGCATTTTTCCATCAATAGCAATTTTCTGTTCAGAACCCTTACCGGTTATAAGTAGTATGTCTCCTTCTTCGGCCTGCATAACAGCGTCTTCTATGGCTTTTTTTCTATCCATAACGACAAAAAACGATTCCCCTTCTTTTTTCTTCTTAATTCCTTTTTTTATGTCACTGACAATTTTTTCCTGATTTTCTTCATATGGATCGTCATTCGTAAGAACTATGATGCTGGCATTCTGGTCTGCGATTTCTCCCAAAATCGGCCGGCGCGATTTGTCGCGTCCTCCGCCAGTGGCGCCAAAGATATGAATAACCCGCTTATGGGGAATTTCACGGACAATGCCGTAAAGCGCGCGCATTGATACCGGTTCATGTGCGTAATCAACAATTACCTGAAAATTTTGCCCTTCATTTATAAACTCCATCCTGCCGGGGACTGATTCTATTTTTTCTACTTTTTCGGGCAATTCCGGAAGGCTCTTGCCGAGCGCGTCGCAACAAGCGATTGCGGCAAGAATATTATAAGCATTAAATTCTCCTAATAACTTACTCCTTAACTCGATGTCCGATATGAAAAATTTTATACCGGATTCGCTAACGCTTAAATTTTTTGCCGATATTATTTTTTTTGCCTGCTTTTTATATGAATTTTTTAAAGTATAGCCGACATTATTATTATTAAATCCCAAAAAATAATCCGCTTCTTTATCGTCAAGATTTATTATTGCCGTTTTAGGGACGCCTTTCTCGCGGCCGCGCTCAAGAGAAGAAAATAATTTTGATTTTGCTTTTTTATATTTACTATAACTACCATGCGACTCTATATGCTCTGGCGAAAGATTGGTAAAAACAGCTATGTCATAGTCTATCCCGCTATGTCTATATTGCGCAATCCCTTCCGAAGAAGTTTCTATAATTACATACTTGCACCCTTCGTTTACCATCTGACGCAAAAGCTTTTGCAAATGAAAACGTCCAAGCATGGTCATTTTTTTATCATTCAACCATTCCTTTTTGCCTATTTTAAAAATTATCGTGGAGGTAAGCCCGACTTTATTTCCAAACTCCTCCAAAAGCTTGGCTATAAGATACGAAGTTGTTGATTTGCCTTTGGTTCCGGTTACGCCTATAACTATTATTTTCCGTGAAGGATATCTGTAAACAAGCGCTCCCAGGTTTGCCAAAAGCCAATGATAAAATCTAATAGCCCATTTCGGGACTATTTTTTTCAATAATCTTTTCATACTTATATAGGAATCTCTGTAAACAGAATGCCATAGGTGACGTGTTTTAGAGAGGTTCCTATAATAACAATATCATTTTTTTGCTTATTTGACAATGATCTTTTAAATTTATAGTATAAGTAAAGAGGGGGCTGTGCCATTCGAAGCTTCAGTGAAGAATGGAGGAAATCGTGCCAAAAAACGAAGTAACAAAAGTCAGACAAGATGAAAAAGAAAGATTATTCCTAGATGGAAAGCTAAAGATTATAGCGAATACTATCTTTGAATACAAGTTATTTAAAAATGGCAAAAGATTGGCCGCAATTTGCGCAGACGATAAGAACGATATCTTTGTCGTCTTTATTCATACTAATAAAAATGAAATGGATAAGGCGACTCTTATGCCGAAACCCAGACCCGGCTTTGCAATGCATCTTTTAGGAAGATATGACGACCAGGAAATGCGTGTCGGTTATGTAGGGACAGACAATAAATGCTATATACTTTTTTCTTTTTCATTAAAAACACGCGGGCCCATTAAAAAAGAGGCCTATGATGTTATTTTGGAACAGTTTGATCTACCACAAAATCCCGCTTAGAATAATGCGGGATTTTTTAATAGCGCGAAGCCCGCTTCGACCGCGAAGCGAGGCGAGCGCATATCTGCCTGCCCCGTAGTGAGCTTTGCTCTACTACTGGGGTGTTATCTATGTCTTAAAAATTTGTGTTATCTGTGTCTTAAAAATCTGTGTTATCTGTGTTATCTGTGCTGTTCTTTCTGTGTTACCTGTGTTACTACTTTCTTAAATTCCTCTCCTCTGTCAAATTCATTTTTAAACAAACCGAAACTGGCAGCAGCTGGAGACAATAATATAATATCTCCTCTAATGGCCTGTTGTCTTGCCTTTTTTACCGCACTGTTCATGTCTTTCGCCATAATAATTAATTGATAATTGATAATTGATAATTTATAATTTATTTTTTCCGTCGCCGTTCCCGGAAAAAATATTACTGCTTTGCAATATTTTTTTGCTTCTTTTGCAAATTGTTTATAGTCTAGCCCCTTGTCGCTTCCACCACAGATTAGGATGATTTTTTTGCTTTCTTGCTTTCTTGTTTTCTTGTTTTTTTGTTTTCTTGTTTTCTTGATTTCTTGGTTCGCGCCAAATCTACGGAGAGCCGCGATTGTTCCGTCCGGCGTTGTAGCTGTTGTATCATTAACAAAAGTTATCCCCTTATTTTGCGCGATTATCTCCTGTCTATCGGAGAGGCCGTTAAATTTTTTCAAAACTTTTTCAATCTTTGCTACTGGCACCTTCATAATTTTTACCACTGCATATGCCGCGCTAATATTTTCTAAATTATGCTCACCCTGCAATTTAATGGGCAATTTATAAAACTTTTTAATATTTTCTTTATAAAAATAAATTGTTTTTCCATAGCCTTTCCATTTTTTCGTTTCCCTATTCTCTCCGTTTAAAACTAAATAATCTCCTGCCTTTTGATATTGAAAAATATTTTTCTTGGCAGAAATATATTCTGCCATATTTTTGTAAGTATTTAAATGGTCGGGATAAATATTTGTGATAACAGCAATATGCGGGGCAATTTTATATTCAGAAAAGTTTTCCAGCATCCAGCTTGAAAATTCCAAAACAACAATATCGCTTGGCTTAACTTTTTCTATAAACGAAAGCGGAGAAATTTTTATATTTCCGCCAAGCCAAATTCCCCCTTTCTCCCCCCTTTTGCAAAGGGGGGTTAGGGGGGATTTTTTCAATATTTCATAGATCAAAGATGCTGTGGTGCTTTTTCCACGGGTGCCTGTTACGCCAATAACCATCGCGTGGCAATTTTTCATAAAAATAGTAACATCGGTTTCTATTTGCGCTCCGGCTTTTCGCGCGATTTTTAAAAAAAGCGAATCCTTTGGCACGCCGGGATTCCGCATCACAATATCTACACTTTTAAAATCATCTTCTTTATGTCCACCAAGATGAAGTATGGGCATTTTTTTATTATGATTCTTGCAAAATTTTTCCAATTCTTTTATCTGACGCAGCAACTCCTTTCTCTCTTTTAAGTCAGTAATCAAAACTTCGTCGCCTTTTTCAATAAAAAACTTGGCGGCAGAAATGCCGCTTCCTTTTTCATATAAACCCAGACCCATGATAATAACTTTCATAAATACTCAATATTCAATAACCAATGATCAATGAATAATCAATCGCAAACCGTTTAATGATCATTGAAAAAATTAAACTTTGAAATTCATTGATAATTGAACGTTGATAATTGATAATTTCTTTAAAACCTTCCTCTCATTTTCGCCAATCTGACCAATATCATTGCCTTTATAATTTGATATATCATCTTAACATATTGCAAAAGCCCTTTCAAGACCCCAACTTTCTGCATCTTCCGTCTTATTTTTACGCCCGGCAAAAAAACAGTCCCATAGGGAAGCTCTCTGGACCTGCAATAATAATTCAGCGCTGACTCAATCATAAATCCCTTTAAATATTTGTCCGGGATGTTCTCTATTACAAATCTCTGCATAGCTCTTTCTCCTCCGATAAGAGGAAGATATGGACCGATTTTTTCCATTATCTTTCCACGATCTCTAATCCCTACACTCATTACTAACTCACCGCGAAAAACCGGCTCTATCAAACGCTTTAAGTGTTCCGCTCGAAACCCCTTTAAATCCGCATCCAAAAAAACGATTATTTCTGCATCCGTATGAGTGAGCCCGTGAAGCATTGCGGCGCCCTTTCCTTTTTTTATTGGCAAATTAAAAATTTGAGTTGCGCCATTTTTTTTTGCTAACCGGGCGGTTTTATCGGCTGAACCATCAGAAACCACAATAACCTCACTTACCAATTCACTCGCGCTTGCCGCCGCCACCACACCTGCAATTGTTTCTTCTTCGTTAAACGCCGGTATAATCACGGCGATTTTTGCTTTTCTCATATAAATATTCGTAATTAGTTTCCCTAATCAACTTTATGTCTATGAATAAAAAACCATTTTATAAATTCTATAAGTACAAGATTAATCATTCCGATGCCTAAAAGAAAAACCCATTCACGCCAGCCAAGTCCGATTGTTTTAAAGGCTGTTTGTAAAACAGGCAAATACACAACAAGAAAAAGCATTAAAACTCCCGCTAAAACCGACAAATTTAGAAATTGATTATTCCAAAACTTTGTATGCCAAATACTGTGGTGCAGGCTTCTCGCTGCATAAACAATAAATAAAGAATCAATGCCAAGTCCAACAAAAGAAATCGTCCTACTATAATTCAAATCCTTGGTTAGCTCCCAGACAAAATAAAAAACGCCTAATAAAAAAAGATCAGTTAATATTCCCATAATAAATATTATAGCCTTCATTTCGTTATTTAAAATCGGTGTTGTTCTTTTTCTAGGCTTGCGTTCCATTACATCTTTCTCTCCTTTGTCAAAAGCCAAAGATAGCCCTGGCAGGCCATCATCAATAATATTCACCCATAAAATCTGAGCTGCGGTAACTGGCAAAGGCAATCCCAAGATAAGGGCTCCAGCAATAAGGATTACCTCGGTAAAACTATCAGAAAGTAAATATACAATAACCTTTCTTATATTATCAAAAAGAATTCGTCCCCGCTCAATAGCTTTTATTATAGTGCTAAAATTATCATCCAAAAGAACCATATCAGAAGTTTCTTTTGTTACGTCCGAACCCGAACCAAGAGCAATCCCAATGTCCGCTCTCTTGATTGCTGGCGCATCATTTACGCCATCTCCTGTCATCGCCACTATCTCGCCCCTGCTCTGCCATGCATCAATAATTCTTAATTTATGCTTTGGCAGTACTCTAGCAAAAATATCAATATCTTTTATTTTTTCTTTTAGTTCCGCATCGCTTAATTCATCTATATCCTTTCCTTCCAAAACGTTTTCTTCTCCTATCCGAAAACCAATCTCTTCGCCAATTGCCTTGGCTGTCAAAATATGATCACCGGTTACAATCACTGGCCTAATACCCGCATCTCTGGTAAGCTGAATAGTGCTTTTTGCGGTTTCACGGAGAGGATCTTTGAGCCCCATTATACCAACAAAAACAATATCTTTTATATCCTTTTCTTCAATTTTTTCGCGTCCATTTTCTGCATCTTTATAAGCAAGACCCAAAACCCTAAGACCATTTGAGGTTAATTTTTCTATTTCTTTTTTAAAATATGCCTTTTCTTTTGATCCAAGTTTTAAAGTTTTTATACCATCAAAAAAATATTTTGATTTTTCTAAAAGAAGTTCCGGTGCGCCTTTTATAAATATTTCTGCTTTTATTTTACTGGTCTTATTCAGGGTTGCCATAAACTTTCGTTCAGAATTAAAAGTCAACTCATGAAGACGCGGCATCTTCTTTTCCAAAGTTTGTTTATCATAACCTATTTCATAGCCTTTTATAAGCAATGGCTTTTCCGTACTGTCGCCCAATATTTTCCAACTTTTCAGCTCTCCTTTCATATTTTCCGCAACAGCATTATTACATAATAAACTTATCTTCATAGCTTGATCTAATAATTCCTTATGTATTGCTTTATGTTGCTTATTTTTTTGAATAAATAAATCTCCGCAATAAGACATAAGGTGGACTGCGCGCATTTCTCCAATCGTAAGCGTCCCTGTTTTATCCGTACAAATAACGCTTACGCTACCAAGCGTTTCAGCGGCAATCATTTTTCGCGTTAATGCTTTATGTCTGGACATTTTTTGCATCCCGATTGCCAGGATGACGGTAATAGAAATAGGCAAACCTTCGGGAATAGACGCAACAGCAACAGCGATTGAAGTTAAAAACATCTCAAGTGGCGATCTACCCAAAGCTATACCGACTAAAAATAAAATAATTGTAACAAAAACAATCACCGCGCCCAATATCTTACTAAAATTTCCAATACGTTCTTGAAGAGGTGTTTTTTCTTCTTTTGTCTCTCTAACCAAACTGGCGATCTCGCCAAAATGGCTCTTTATTCCAATATCAGTAACTACAAAATATGCCCTTCCTCCAGTAACAAGCGTTCCCATAAAAACCATATTTTTTCGTTCTGCTAAAACAATGTTTTTATCAATCTTTTTTGATGTTTTTTTAATAGGAAGCGATTCACCCGTGAGAGAAGCCTCGTTTACTTCTAAATCATTTTCTTTAATTATCCGTCCATCAGCAGGTACTCTACTTCCCTCTTCCAAAACAACGATATCTCCTGGGACCAAATCTTCAGCCTTTATTTCAATCTCCCGACCTCCTCTTATTACGTGCGATCTACGTTCTACTAACGTCTTTAGCTGTTCTAAAGAACGATTAGCTTTATCCTCCTGCGCAAAACCAATAATAACATTAATAAAAATAGCGGCCAGAATAATCACCATATCAATTGTTTCCATCAATATGCCACTTATTATAGCCGCAAATAAAAGTATATAAACTAAAGGCGATTTGAATTGTGAAAGAAATATTGAAAAACGGGAAAGCATTTTTTCCCTTGGCAATTCATTTTTACCATACTGTTTAAGACGCGCTTTTATCTCCTTCTCTTTGAGGCCATCAATACTTGTCCCTAATTCTTCTAACGCCCCCTCCACTGTTAAATTGTGAAATGCTATGGACATATTCGCTATCGCTCAAAATAAAAAATTAAAAATAAAATATAAAATATTTGGTGTGAAAATT
>JAHINX010000060.1 GCA_018895765.1 Patescibacteria group bacterium | reverse complement strand
TGATCGCACATCGTGCGCGATAGGAAAATATGTGTCCTACCGTTGTTTGACTGGTGCCGGAATGTTGATAAGTGGTAATTTTTAAAGTTCTTTATTCTAATTTTAACCTATTCTTCTTTATTTGACTAAATTTATAGGTATTTATATAATAGCACGGACAATAGAAATCCGCCAAAACGCCTGCAAAAATAAAAACCTCACTTTCGTGAGATTCTTATTTTGGACCCTGAGCTATCTGATTGGAACCGGTTGGTGAAGGAATTGAAATTATGGCAAGAAATAGTTTTTTATGAGCCAGCTTGATTTTTATAATTTCTTTTTATCATACCAATTTTTCTTTTGAAATTTTTTGATTCATAAAATAGAACTATATCTTTATCACAAACAATATCTATAGCATACATATTGTCCAAACTTTTGAGCATATATCTAAGTAATTTTGACCCAATACCTTTTCCTTGATATTTTGGCAAAACCTCCAAGAGCGGGATATACGCATAAAAAACTCCATCCGACAATGCGTTAATAAATCCAACGCATTTATTTCCATCAAGAGCAACCCAAGCCACGTAGCTTTTGCGTAAAATTTTCAAATGTTTTTTTTCATCTGGGTGCTTTGGCCAATCTACAAAAAATCCAGATAACATTTTTGGAGTAAGTAAGGTAAGGCTGTTCGTATACTTAATTTTCATACTTTAGTTATTGTATCAAAAAGTAGAATTGTGAGATTTTTTATAAATATTTATAGATATCATGTTTGCCGATAGATAAGAATAGAATATCTCCATTTTCTTGGCGTTCAAAAACAATTCTGTAGTTCCCTGATACCGTAATTGACCACTTATTTTTTAATTTACCGTGCAGTTCGTGCAAGCGTAATGATGGATGCAAAGGATTTTCCCTAAAAATCTTTTCTTTTGCTATTGCTTGTTTTACAATATTGTCTGGTAATTTTTTTAACTTCTTTATAAATCTATCGGTATAATGTATTTTCTTTACAATCATAATTTATTTCAATAATTCAGCCATAGATTTTGCAGTAACGGTTTTGCCTTGCTTATATTCTTTTTGTCCTAGTTCAATATCTTCCAACAATTCTTTCTCAGAAATTAAATCTTTATCCAAAGTTATTAGATATTTAACATAAGCGCTTACAGAGTCAAATCCTCTTTTCTTAGAAAGAATTTTTATTTCTTTTGTTGCGCTTTGGGGAAGTGATAGGCTTAATACTTGCCGCATATATTTATAACTTAATTATTATATTTATATTGTAATACACCTGTAATACTTTGTCAAATAGAATCAAAATTATATGGTTCCAAAATAAAAATCCCACAGACGTGAGATTTTTTTGGTGGACCTCCAAGGGTCTGGTTGGAACCGGTTGATGGGGGAATTGAGGGGTTGGAAACAGTTTTGTGATTATTTGTCTGTTGGTTGAAATACGATACTCTTAAAAAATGCTATAATATAATTGTAAATTAGCTAATAATTTATTTTGAAGATATGACCAAAAAATACAAAATGTCAAAATCATTAAAAGTGTTTTTGATAATTTCAGTTATAGCCTTATTAGGATTTGGGGGCTATAATTTCTATAAATGGGCTAATAGGTATGAGCTTAATCTATTTGTAGTAACAGGATCCTCAATAAGCGAAGAAGAAATAGCAATAGTTAAAAATACAATAAAAGACAAGGGAGGAGAAATTAAAGAAGAGATAACCAACGAAGGATTAGGTGCAACTTTCAATATTAAGTTGCCTTGGTATATTAGTAAAGAAAAAATGATGCAAGAGTTAAGAAATAATCAGTATGTAGAAAGAGTGGAGATTGGTATCAGTTCTCAATTAGAAGAGTTCTAATTTAAATCAAATAAATATGCCATATTTAAAATTTTTACTAGAAAAATTATCTTTCATAAAAGATGCAATAAAAAAAGTTCCCTATAAAAAGGCCTCTGTATTAGTCGCTTTGTCTGCGGGAACTATTTTTTTATCAGCCAATGTTGCTTTAAAAGAAATAAAACAGCCAAAAATAGAATGGGATACAAAAAAATTAGAAATCACTGTATTTCAAGGGACTTCAAAGATAGAAGGTCCTTTTTTTATATCAAATAAAGATTTAGAAAATGTTAAACTAGAATTAGTGCCGGAATTGGCAAAGCTTGTATCAGTAATGTAGATGAACTAAATACTCTAATTCAAGCGCTTGAAGCAAGTCCAGAGGTTATATTTGCTTCGCATTCTTGGTTAGATA
>JAHINX010000075.1 GCA_018895765.1 Patescibacteria group bacterium | reverse complement strand
TGAAATCGAAAATCTATCTGACAAATTTCTTGTTTATGCGCCATTTCCTCAACCTGAGCCTAATGATGATTGGCTTTTGGATATTCGTCTCTATAGCCATCAGTTTTATGCTGATACATCTTCGATGGTGGTTGATGACCTTGGCCTTCAACATCATTACTTAAGAGAGCATATTAATAAACGAAAGAAATTCTTTGGAAGTAAACAACGTGTTTCAGTATTGAAGAATATTCTTTTGCCGCAAGATAGGGAAAAAGAAATCGACCGGAAAATGCTGGCTGTGTTAGTTAAAGCGGAAAACGATAGATTTTCTGATATCGTGCAAGGTCTTTTTGCAGATTTCAAGTTTGATGAAGGGCTTGATTATGTGCCGGAGGTGTTTAAGAGCATTCAAAAGATGGATCTTGAGGAGAGCTTTTGGTCATTAGCAAAAGAGGTATTTGGTTACAACCACGAATCCCCAACGTTGCGGCATTTCATAACCTGTCTTTTCGTCAGTGATCTTTGTACGTCTATTGGAGCGTCGTTATCTGATAATGTGAAGCAATTTGTGTTACCTGGCGGGTTTATACGTGACGCCGCTGTTTGCATGAGTGAATGGCGCGATAGTGTGAGGATGACTGGCGCATATGACCGTTTATCTCAGATGATTGCGCAAGCTCTGGGGATAAACAGCTATATATCAAATGTTGATTTAGAAACCCTTAAAGACGCGGTTACTTTTTTTGATATTGAAAAAGTATGCGCCGGTGGAATGAAACAATATATATTAGAACATGAAAATACGTTAGATAAAGATTATGTATGTGAATTTTGTCGAGGAAGGCAGAATAAGTATTGGGCTAAAAAGCGGCCGGGTAGCAATGAAATACCAAGAGACGCGTTTTGGGCTGTTTATGAAGCGCTCATTGCTGCCGCAGAATTTATTGTGTTAAAGAGAGAATATCCAAAGGGTTTTAAGTACGGCGGTGCAAAGGAATATTTAGAAGCTTACAAAACAGATCTTTGCAAATTTGACAGATTGTATCGTTTCTTTAATGAGCACGCCGGCTTTGCGGATGCGAAGGGATGGGGAATTCTTAAAGAACTCAAGGATCGCATAGAAGATATGTATCAGCATTGGTTCCTTGATGAACTTGCTCTTGCCTGGGAAGGGAAGGCTGACCTTAAGTCATGGAAAGTGAGTGGTATTTCTAATCAGTATGATTTTTATGATTCTTTCCCTCATAAAAAAGCAGGAGATAAGAATGCGGCTGTGTATGTGATTATTAGTGATGCTCTACGCTATGAAGCAGGCGCCGAAGTTGCTGAAATATTTAACGGCAGAAACAGGTTTAAGGCAACATGTGAAGCAATGCTGGGAAGCGTGCCTTCATATACATCACTTGGGATGGCAACACTTCTTCCCCATAAGCAGATAGAGGCCTCGGATAAAGGAGATATTTTAGTTGATGGGAAGGCATGTTCGTCCCTGGTTCAAAGAAACGAAATCTTAGCTTCATATAAAGGCATGGCTATAAAATCCGAGGAGTTTAGAAATTTAACCCGTGATGAAGCAAGAGAAATGACGCGAGGGAAAAACATTATTTATGTTTATCACAATACGATAGATGCTATTGGCGATGACGCAAAGACTGAAGACAAAGCTTTCATTGCAGTACGTACAGCTATTAATGAAGTTTGCGATATGGCAACGTTTGCTATGAATAGTTTACAGGCTAAATATGTATTTGTAACCGCCGATCATGGATTTGTTTATACCAATCGACGCCCAGATACAACTGATCGCAATAAGGTGGCGGATTCAGGCGATGAAACGCTGAAGATGAATAAAAGATTCATTATGGGCAAATATATCCCTTTGATGGAAAATGTACACCGAGCAAGTTTATCAAACACATCAGGGGTATCTCCTGAGAAAGATATGCCGTTTGCTATCCCTAAGGGAATGAGCTTGTTTTATTTTACCGGAGGCGCGCGATTTTTCCATGGAGGCATGAGCCTTCAAGAAATTGTTGTTCCAGTGATAACAATAGAACAGGTGCGTGGAAGAGAAATAGAGAAAACTCTTGAAAAATGGGTAGGGGTTCAGGTGTTGGGGCAGGATTATCGTATAACCACAGGGCGTCACCGCTTTGAAATATTGCAAACTGAAGCTGTGTCTGATAGAGTTAAAGCTGTTACTTATAAAATAGGCATTTACGCCGGAAGCGAACCCGTAAGTGATATTCAAACAGTAACTTTTGACAGTGTTTCTCAAGAGATGGCGGATCGGAAGAAAGAAGTTGTTTTAACCCTAAAAAACATGGTTTTCTCAAACACAGAAAAATATCGATTAGTTTTTCGCGATGCGAATACAGATATAGATGAGCAGTCTATTCCGGTTAAAGTAGACCGCGCTTTTACCAGTGATTTTTAATGAGCATATGACTTGTATGACTGTAAGGAGAATAAGTCATAAATGCGAATTAATCCTGAGCGAAGCCGAAGGGTTAATATCAAGGGGGAGTATATATTATGAATACGGTTCTAGATGATTTATTAAATCAACATTTTGCGGGAAAGGTTGTCCGTAAAGACTTGACTAAGAAGATAGGGGGCATGGAGTTTTACGATGTGCATTTCAGCTATGCGGATAAGGAAACCAATGATGAAAAATATATTTCAGTTCCTGAACAAGGTGGAGGGACATTGATTCCTGATGGCCCCATGAACCCGGGAACGGTACATACGGTCGCGCGAGGGAGTAATGGCCATTTAGGGTTATATCGGCTTGAAATACAAATGTGCCCTGGAAGCGGCTCGATTCGTATTTCAGGCCAGGGCATTAGCATCGCGGCTAAAGAGTGTTTACGCATAGCATTTGATTATTTTAAAGCCAATGCTTCCCGAATAAGCGTAACGCCTAAAGCCGGCGACCACGATTTTCATATCCATGTAGTCGAATTGCATAACTCCGGTACTGCCGACGCGTT
>JAHINX010000059.1 GCA_018895765.1 Patescibacteria group bacterium | reverse complement strand
TTTTGTTTAACTAAGCCAAGTTTTAATTTTGTCCCAAAATATCAGCGCTAATCCCACAAAAACAATTAAAGACATTGAGATTGGGGCGGCAACGCCGTATTGTGCCACCGACCCCATGCTCCCACCGACCATAATCAGGCCAAAAATAACGACAATGACTCCAATAATTTTTCTTTTGTTCATAATGGTAATTATTACTTTATCAATTTATAATGTTATAGTTATTCTCCGACCTTTAGAATCAACTGTGGTTAAGCGTATTGATTATTCACATCCCTAGTATACAACAAATTACAATTAAATGCACTCTCCTATGGTACACTTTACAGTCTAGGGCCTTTAAAACATGTTGCGAAATGAATCAGTAAATGATTGGTTGAAATTAGTAAAAACTAACTCAACCAACATTATGCAAATAATAGCGGAAAAGAGGTTAAATCCAAACAATTATCATCTGTCAGCAGATGCCAAAAAACGCTTACGATGGCTGCACCTGCTCTACTATGAAGAAAAAGGAAATGTCTCTAGGGCGGCAAGAAAAATAGGTTTGTCCAGACCGTGGCTGTCACACTTAAAACAGATATTTGAAAACAACAATAGGGATCCAAGATCGTTGGAACCGGAATCAAAGGCGCCCAACAACACGTCAAACAGAAACAAAATATCAGAAAAGGTGGAAAAATTAATCATAAAAATCAGGGATGATTCGCTGAACAGCTGGGGCAAGGAAAAGATAGCTTGGGTGTTGGAAAGGGATTATAAGATTAAAGTTAACCACAATACCGTAAACAAATATCTGCATAAGCACAAAAGAATAGATCCTAAGATATCTTTGAAAAACAGCAGGGCATTTGAAGAGAAAAAATACAGAGAATCGGATAATATATTGTTTAAGGTGAAGTTCCGTCCTCCGAAGAAGCTCAAGGATTACGCGCCCGGAGCATTGGTGGAAAAAGATATGAAATACCTCAAGAAACCTAAGCAGGAATATAATGGCAAGCATAAGGATAACTACTGGTATCAGTTCACTGAGGCAGACTCTTTTACCAGAATAAGGACGTTAGAAATATCAAACGAGCAGGACACTAAAACAACAATTGCTTCGCATAAGGAAGCCATAAAAAGATTTCCGTTCGAAATAGCCTGCGAGAATACAGATAATGGATTTGAAAACAATAATGATTTTTCAAAAGAGCTGAAAAAGGAAAATGTCTTTCATTTCTATTCCAACGCCAGCACGCCGACAGATAATCCAAGAGTAGAAAGATCTCATTTAACTGACGATTTAGAATTCTATCTAAAAGGAAATCTCTTTAATGATTTGCAACAACAGAAAGAGGCGACAAAAAAATGGGAAGACAATTACAACTTTAAGCGGCCTCACCAGGCACTGGGATATCTGACCCCGATGGAATTCTATCTGCTCTGGAAGAAGAATCCGGAAAAGGCCTGCGCCATCACTGAAAAATGGCAGGAGTATTTAAGGAGGCAAAGATTGCGATTGGCAAGGGCAAGAAGAATAAAGAAAAAAGAACAAATTGTCACCTTAATGAAATTTATCGACGCGAAATTAAAACACAATAAACAAGAGGTCGAAGACGCTAAATTACAATTAATAGACTGTCAATTATGTTCCGTAGCTTGAACATAAAAACCACTTGTTGCGATTTTTGGCGAGCAGGTAAAAAATGGAGGGGTTTTAGGGGAGGAAATTTTTTGCCTGCGAGCCGTTGCGGTTTTGCGCCGCGCCTGCGGCGCGGCGCTATCCAACATCAGGAATTTTTGATAAAATAGGTTTGAGCGAAATCGTAAATATACTCCCGAGTCAAACTCGGTTAGAGTTTGAGGAGGAGCCAAGTCTGACTTGGCATTCTATCTATATAAATATATAAGAGCGAAGTTTGACTTCGTTTTCGTTATGGAGGCAAAAAGATTTTACGTTTATACATTACTATCCTTTGGGGATAGAAAATTTTACACGGGATTCACGACCAATCTAAAAGAAAGGCTGCAGGCGCACGCCAGGGGAGAAGTAAAGTCCACAAAAAATCGCAGGCCGGTAAAACTAATCCATTACGAATATTTTGTAAATGAACAAGACGCAAGGGCTCGAGAGATATTCCTGAAAAGTGGCTTTGGAAGAAATCAACTGAAACAAGCGCTGAAAAGAACTATGCAATCACTGATATAAACAGTATTCCGACCAAAAAACTCCAAGATAATCGGAGTTTTAACGGAAAATACCCCAACTCAACATTATCCAAATTTGACATATTTTTGCCTATGTGAGAATATTATCATATAGAAATTAAATAAGAATATGCGCAAAATTAATTTAAAAAACGTGGTTTGGAAAGAAGGCAAGTATTA
>JAHINX010000058.1 GCA_018895765.1 Patescibacteria group bacterium | reverse complement strand
CGGGGACTGTAAAAACTAATTTATACGGATATGTTTATTTTTCCATCTAAAAAACAAAAAAAGTTCGGGATAATAGTGATACTAAACTATGCTATTTGGGTCTTTCTTATTTTAATACTAATATTTTTCTCCTGGCTGTTTTTATTTATTTATAGACATATCTATGCTGTAATTGTGGAAAAAACGGCAATCGTTAACTTGAAGTCCCAACTCATAATAACAAAAGTGCATAAAACACAGTTTACTGAAACTATAAAAAGGCTAGAGGAAAAACATGCGCCAGTAATACTTTTAGATTTTTCCAAAATAAAAAATCCGTTCAAGACACCTGGAATTGACACGGATTTATAGTTGATTCTATTTATTGTATATTTTCAATACCCTTTATTTCGGGTATTTTTTCTTTGATCGATTCAAGCACGCCAGCTTTTAGAGTAATTTCTGACATGGGACAATGAACGCAAGATCCACGTAACCGGACCTTGACTATCTTTTTTTCCTCATCAAAGTCCACAAACTCAATATCTCCCCCATGGGCTTGAATGGAGGGCTTTATTTTCTCTATTATTTCTTTGATTTTTTCTTGCATATTTAGCGTCTATTAAGAATACTATATTTATATCATAAAAGCGACCTATTGACAACTTTATATAAATATGATAATCTATAATTAATAACAATTTGCTTGGCTATAGACTAATTTTCTACTTTCCTAAGTAGCTAAGAAGCTAAGTAGCTAAGAAGCTAATATGGCACATAAGAAAGCGGGCGGTTCTACATCGCTCGGACGCGATTCGCAGTCTAAACGCCTGGGCGTAAAACTGTCTGACGGCGCGTTTGCGAAAAGAGGTGCAATTATTATAAGACAGCGCGGAACAAGAGTTCACCCCGGAAAAAATGTAATGCGCGGAAATGATGACACCCTTTTTGCAGTCGCAGAAGGAACTGTAAAATTTAAAACCCGGAAAAAACGGGCTTTCACCGGAAACTTGCGTCCGATAAAAATAGTAAATGTAGAACCAGCAAAATAAAAAAATTCCTGACCAAATCGGGAATTTTTTTATTTCGCTGAGGATTTCACGAATGGCGAGTACGCCACCAATAACACGAATGCAAACGGCCCCCGCCAGGGAGCCGTTTAATAATATTAGTGTAATTAGTGGCGCGAAGCGCATTAGTGAAATCCTCAAAGAATTATTAAAGAATTACTTCAATAATTCTTTAATAATTCTTTCGCTTTTGAAAGTTGCGGGTCTTCACCATTTTTATAATCATCCTCTGTATATTCTACTACATAATTTGGCTCTATTCCCTCGCCATCAATAGATGTACCATTTGGCGTAAGCCAAAGAGCTATTGTCATTTTTAGTGCTGAACCATCTTTATACTCTGTATAATCCTGTACCGAACCCTTGCCGAATGTTTTTTCTCCCACTAAAATTGCTTTATTATAATCTTTAAGCGCGCCGGAAACTATTTCCGAAGCCGAAGCCGAACCTTTATTTATAAGAATTACTGTTTTAAAATCCTTTAGTCTTCCCTTGCCGTAAGCAGTTAATCCGGTATCCTGGCCACTATAGCGCTCATAAACGACCGGCTTATCAGGAACCCATTCTCCGGCCATAGCAACCGCCGCATCCAAAAAACCACCCGGGTTATTGCGCAAATCAATAATAATGCCTTCCGGATTTTTTAATATTATTTTTTTAACCGCGTCGTCAAATTCTTTTTTTGTGTCATTGCCAAATTGCAAAATTTGCACATATGCCAAATCGTTTTCCATGCGCCACTGCACACTTTTTATTACTATCTTACTTCTCACAACCTCTATCTCTTTCGCGGTTTCAAGATTTTTTCTGGAAATCAACAGCTTGACAGACGTGCCATCCTTTCCTCTTATTTGTTTAACGGCATATTCAAGCGCGATCCCCTTCGTATCTTTACTATCAATCGCTAAAATTTTATCTCCGGGCAAAAGTCCGGCTTTCTCGGCAGGAGAATCGGCTAAGGGCGCAACGACTATCAATTGCTCATCCTTTATGCCTACTTCTGCGCCAATGCCATTAAATTCGCCGGCCAAATCCTGCTTAAACTCTTCGGCAACCGTTGGAGGAAAAAATAATGTATAAGGGTCGCCCAATGAAGCGGCCATTCCCTGCATGGCGCCATAAAACATGGTCATTTCATCTATCGGCGCATGAACATACTCTTTTTTTATTTTTCCCCAAACATCCCAAAACATCTTAAAATCAACCGTATCTGCAACTACAAAGTCCGGTTGCGCATCTTTGTCAACTAATTGCTTAAGCTCGAATTGTTTGTTTTTATATAAAAATAAAAACTTTCCTGCATATACGCCGGAAGAAAAAACAACCAATAAAACAACAACGCTCAAAAGCACGCCAAGATTTCGGACAAAAAAGTTATCCTTTCCGTTATGGTTTATTCTAAATTTTGAGTTTTTTAAAAACATGTTATCCTAATTAAATCCCAATTTCCCAAATCCCAAT
>JAHINX010000057.1 GCA_018895765.1 Patescibacteria group bacterium | reverse complement strand
GCAAATATAAACCTAAGTTTTTGGCTTTATTGAGAATGTTTAAAAACGCGAATTTTAGCGCGCCTAAAATCGCTTTAGCCATATTTTTGTTTTTTTGTATTATATAAAACTTCCTCCTTTCTGTCAAGGAGGAAGTAAAAAAATAAACCTATTTTTTATTTTAATTGAACCACGGATTCATTATGCCCACTGATGCCAAAAAAGCGGATAGTTTGGCGGCATTTCTTGTTTTTTTGCTGGTCAATACCTTTTTTAGAAGTTTATTCATATTTTTTAAATTATATAAGAACTTTTTTAAGCTGGGTTCGACCTGTCGCAGTAAATTGGCTGTGTTTTTGCCAAACAAAAACATTTTAAAAGATGCGCACCTTTCAATCACTTTCCAATTATTATTATAGCATTTATTGTTTTGAATTGTAAAGTATATTATTATGGGTATATCTCGGTAGGGATAGACTTAAAACCCGTTCCTGCAATAAATCACATTTCACAATCCAAGGATAAAAAAACGCCAAAGTAGAAATTTTGACGTTTATGCTTTTAAAGATTGTTAAACATTGGCTCTTTAATCACTCATTCATCAATCGGGGCGCAGAATTTTTGGAAAGTGATTGGAAGATACGCATCTGCCAATTTATCTGCACCCCATTTGATGAAGCGATTTTGCGCCTCACCCAATACTATTATAAATAAATAAAGATGAAGAAAAGATAAAGTTTTTATACTGTTATTTTGCGGTAAAAACACAAAAAACCGCATTTTAAGAGGGTTTTTATAAAAAGTAAAAATAAAAGTAATTTTTTTGTATTGCGATTATTTCGGACAAAAGAAACTGTGGATAACTTTGGACGCTTTTTTTATTCAATTTTATATCCTTTCCCGCGCACGGTTTGGATAATTTTTTTTTGAGAAAGTCCAATTTTTTTCCGCAGATTTAAAATATGCGCTTCTATGGTGTTGGAAAAAGGGTCTGCGTTTATATCCCAGACATGTTCTAAAAGTGTTTTTCGCGATAAGACCAGCCCTCTGTTGTTCATCAAATATTCCAAAAGCATAAATTCTTTGGGAGTTAGAAGTAGTTGTTTGCCGTTTTGCGCGACTAAATGTTTTTTGGAATCAAGAAGGAGTTTGCCAATTTTTATTACCTCGCTCTTTATTTGTTTGGGACGGCGCAATAATGCCCTGACTCTGGCAAGCAATTCATCAAAAGAATACGGTTTTGTCATATAATCGTCAGCCCCGACATTCAGGCATTCTATCTTTATAGTTGTCCCTGAATTTACCGAAAGCATTAGAATGGGGGCGGTTTTCCTTTTTTTTCGGATTTCTTCGCAGATTTGTTTTCCGTCTTTTTTAGGCAGAGAATAATCCAAAATTATTAAGTCGTATTCATTGGTGCAACCCAAAAAAGAGCCCCTGTCCCCATCTGTGGCAGTATCAACAATAAAAAGTTCATTTTTTAATTTCTTTTTTAAAAAATCGGAGATTCCTTTGTCATCTTCAACGATTAAAATACGCATAAGGTTACTTTTGGAATTATTAGCAAAAAAAATACGTATACTCCCATCACTTATTTAAAGTATAGCATATATTTTATCTGATACATAATAGGACTGTTGCTGAATAAAAAAAGCCGCTCTATTAAAAGCGGCTTATAATTTTTTACGAAAGTGCAATTTCATATGAGAACGTTGGATGCCTTCGGTTACAAGCGCGCCTAAAGCGGCTGTTGTGCTTGCTAGCCCCGCGCTGGCGATAACCATAGCCAATTCTTTTGCGGATTCAACTCTCAATAGTTTTAATGAAAATTTTACTCCGGGGTGGGTTTGGGAAATTCCTCCAACTATTCCCGCGGCAATTGGCAATTCTATTTTTCCAAAAAGGATGTCGTCTCTAACTTGAAATTTGCACAAAGGTCCATAACCGGAAGAAGTTGCATAACAGTGTCCTGCGGCTTCCAATGCCTGGCAGTCAATTCCCAGAGCCATCGCAACCGCGTCCATGCCGTTAAATCCGCCTTTATTCTGGGTGCATGCTCTTTTGGCATCAAGTCCTGCGAATCTGCTTGCGGAGACAATACGTTTTGCAAATTCTTCACTTGAGATTTTTTTGGTGCTTAATTGGCAGACAGGGATAGAAAATTCTGACGTGGCTTTGCGCTTTACTGCGTAGTTTGTCAAGATACACATTAGGATTTTTTCTTTTGTCAGATCTGCTATTGTGGGACTTGCGTATTCTGCAATCGTATTTACGATATTGGCGCCCATAGCGTCGCAAACATCTATTTCAAGCTCAATAGCCAAATAGCCGGTGCCGGCGGGGTAATCAACAACTGTAATATTTTTTATCCCTCCTCCCCGTTTAATCAAATTTGGGAGAGCCCTGTTTCCTTGTTTTATAATCTGATTTTTATTTTCAGAAACAATCTTTTTGGCTTTGTTCGGTTTGGCAACGTCATATAGAATTACTTGGGCAATCATAATCGGAGGATCGGCTTTTGCCTTAAATCCGCCATGCTCGCGGATTATTTTTGCCGCTTTGCTGGCCGCCGCCACTACGCTGGGTTCATATCCAACCATAGGAACCAGATAATCTTTGTTATTGATTAAAAAGTTGGGGCATACGGCATACGGCAGATGCCATATGCCAATTACATTTTCAATCATTTTATCTAGCGCGCAGGTATTCAATTTTTTGCATCCTAAGGCATCATCTATTTCCTTTAAGCTCATTCCTAATTTTTGAGCTATTATTTTTTTTCGTTCATTCATGGTAAGGCTATGAAAGTTCTTGATTCTGGAATTCATTTTCATCTCCTTGTCTGTGTGTACCAAAACCGTCGGTTAAGGTGTGGAAAAAGAAAAAAACAGTTGAAGGATGCGTGTTTTATGTGTATTATTTATATCTGTTCAAAAATTCGTGACTATTTGTCCCTATTTACGACAAAGCTAATTCCGGTTCTGATAGTTTGTTTAGCTTTTGTATCTGGTAAATAAGCTGTGTTGCTAAGAAACAATTCTTCTGCTTTTTGCGCGAATTTTTTTGCTATTTTTTTTGCGCAATCAATACTTCCATATTTTTCCATAAGTTCCAAAATATATTTTTTTTCTTGCGCGCTTCTTCTTTTTTTCCGCCAAACATTTCCGCCACCAAAAGGACTAACTCGGGTCTGAAATATTTGCCTTGCTTTTCAGGGTATTCCCTGACCATCAGATAATGTTCCAGAGGCTCTTTTTTCGGAAGGTATTCTTGGATTTTTCCCATACTGGCTTTTTTAGTTCGTCCAGCTCTTTTTTAAAATCTATGGTATTCATATTTTGGCTTTATTTTGTTTCGGCTGGCGGAGCAAAACCCTGATTTTTGCCCTGCCGAGTAATACAGGCTATTGATTGTAGGTTATCAAAATTTGAAAAGTGCGTCAATTGATAATTAGGAATGGGGTTAATAAATTTGCATAGTTATGTAAGAAAAGGATTATAACCCGTCCTTACTATGAAGGGGAACATCAAAATAATTTAGGAAACGCACATATGCGTTTCCTGCGAATACTATCGTGACAATATATTATTGAGACGGCACTTTTTTATCAATCTCGTCTCTCGAGATTGATAAAAAACGTTTTTTATGAATCTCTTGCGAGGTTTATTGAATGGATTTTTTATGGTATAATAAATATTGGAAAGTGATTGAATCTTGTTTACGCATTTATTATTTTTATTTTTAAGCATATCTAATTTTTGCTTAAATTTAGAGTAAAATGCCGGCTTTTGAGCCGTAAGTTCAGTCGCTTTTAGCGACTTTTTTTAATAACTAAAGAGCGACAGAGTTATCCACAAGAGCAATGTTTCTTATTTTTTTTAAAAGTTTCAAAAATATAAATATTGACCCCCGAGATTTAAAGTTATCTCGGGCACCGAGTAGGGGGATGGATGAAGAAAGTATCAATTTTCAATAACCAATATTCAATGAATGTTCAATTATAAATTTTTAAATGAGCATTTAGTAATTTGAACTTTGAAATTCATTGATGATTGAACGTTGAACATTGATGATTGATTAGACCCCCCCCTCCTAACCCTCGTAGTAGAAGAGTACTTCACTACGGGGCGCGCCTCCCCCTGAGTACAGAGGGAGGAAGGGAAAGAAAGCGTTTTTTTCTCCCCTCTTGTAATCAAGGGGGGAGCGAGAGGGGGGGATTCCCCTTTGCGGTGCTTAGTGTTTCTATTAGCGGTTATTAGTGTATTCATTTCGTGTTTTTATATGAAATTTAATCTAAATTATAAATTATTCATTATTATTATAGCAATAGCGGTTTTTTTGCCTCTTTTTGCGCGCGCGGCAGAAGGCGTGCCGAATATTTTAAATTATCAGGGCCGGCTTTATGATGCTAATGGTGACCTTTTGGGCGGAGCGACAGGGGTTGATTATTGTTTTAAGTTTTCTATTTATGATGATGAGGCCGTGGGCGCGCCGGATAATAAGATTTGGCCGAGCATCGCTCCTTCGGGAATGAATATTAATGTTAAAGAAGGCGTTTTTAACGTAGGTATTGGCGATACCTCTGCCGGAGGCGATGAGCTTGACTTTAATTTTCAGGACAATGACACAATTTATCTAAATGTGGAAGCCGCGGTAAAAATCGGAGCAAGCTGTACGGACGGGGACGAAGTGTTTGAAAATTTAAGTCCGCGTCAGCGCATTTTTGCTTCCGGTTATGCAATAAATTCTGATATGTTGGACGGGCTACACGCTGAAAGTGCAGGCGGAATGTCGCAGCACGTTTTAGCAACTAATCAATTTGGGAATATGCTGTTAAATGGCGAGTCCAGAGGAACGGGCGCGCTTGATTCTTTATTATATTTTAATCCAACAAGCGCCACCTCAACCTACAGCTTGCTTGGCTTGGCAATAAACAGCCAGGAAAAATTTAAAATTGACGCGTCCGGCTCTGTTTTTGCCAGCGGAACGATTTACACGGCGCAGGATGTGATTGTCAATGGACAGTCGGTCTGCTTGGAAGATGGAACAAACTGTCCGGCAATAGGTGGCGGAGGTGGCTGGCAAAAGGGAATTGGGCATATTTATCTTGAAACATCAACTGATAATGTAACTATTGGCACATCAACTTTGCCGTTGGGAAAACTTAATATTTATGGAGATACAGACGAAATCCAGCTTTTGGTTCAAGCCGCCCCGGACCAGACAGCCAATCTCACTGAATGGAGAAACAGTGCAGGCAATGCCTCAACCTATATTGTCCCGAATGGCAACATTATCACATCCGGAACAGTTTATGCTGAAAAATTTAAGCACATAAAATCGCAGGGTGGAGAAGGTAACGTTTTTGAATGGGAAGATGAAAATGGTGATATTGTCGGCTGGATGGATGCACAAGGCAACACAGGAGTATCAGGAACCACAAAGACAAGCAAATTAGAAATAATTTCGCACTCGCCAGCCATAGAAGTATATAATGCGTCCGGCACGCTCCGCGCCTGGATAGACGGCAGTGGCGCCACTGGCGCGTCAGGAACCATTTACGCGGGAGGACTGGAAATTGACCAGTCCTCGCCACAAGATCCTTTGGCTGACGAATGGGTAACTTATTCAACAAGAGACACAAAAGATATTGTGGGGGAAATTAATTCCAGCGGATATTTGGAACGAATTGTAGACGAGGACACTTTTGAGTATAGAAGAAAAGCGGATATTAAAAAAGAATATAAAGAAGCACTGGAAGAAAAATTGGAAGAAGAATGGCAAAACGCGCTGGAAAGCGGAGAGGAAATAATCGTAAAAGAAGATAAATGGAAAAAAACAAAAGAAGATGAATTGGAGGCTAGTGGCTGGTCGGATGAAAAAAGGCAGGAATTATTTAACTGGAAATCGGCTTTGCCAAAATTTACCCAAAGCCGGCTTGGTGTTATGGCAGATGATATCACAACTCCTCCGGAAATTTTGGCCTATAACGACGATGGTGAGCCAATCGGCATCAATGTTTCCGCTTATGCCGGATTTCTCCATGTTGCCATAAAGGAAGCTGGGATGCGGATTATAGCTTTGGAGGATTCTATCAATTATGGCAACGGTGGCTACATCTCTAGCAGTTCCGCGCCATTTGGCGATATTTTAGGTGAGTCGCTTGTTATCAACTATTCCGGTTTAGGTGATGCCATTAATGTTCAAAGCGCTAGCTCCACTGTTTTTGCCATTGATGCCGATGGAAATTCTTTATTCGGACCGGCAACCGACAGCGCGTCCGCGTTTTTAATCAAAGATGCCGCAGATATGGAAACGCTTTTTACGGCAGATACTTTGAACAGCAGAATAAAAATCGGCGACAATAGCGAGGCAGGTAGCCCGACAACGATTTTTGTTCTTGATACAAAGGCGGACGCCGGCGACCCCTTGGGCGAGGATGGATCAATGTATTACAGCGCCAATACCAAAAAGTTTCGCTGTTATGAAGGAGGGGAGTGGAAGGACTGTATTTCAGAAGGCGGGGTTGCCAGTATGATGGAAACATACTTTACATTTTTCGCGGTCGCCGAGCCGGTGGTATTCTAAGAAGTCGGAAGAAGTCAAAAATTAAAAGTCAAAAGTCCAAAGTCAATGTGTCGCAAAGCGACGCCTTTCGCTAAAGATTCAAAGCCGACTAAAGTCGGGTAAATATAATTATTATTTACCGGGCTTCAGCCCGCGGACGATTCAAAGCCGACTAAAGTCGGGTAAATGATATTAATAATTATTTACCGGGCTTCAGCCCGCTAAGAATTCAAAGCCGACTAAAGTCGGGTAAATGATATTAATAATTATTTACCGGGCTTCAG
>JAHINX010000056.1 GCA_018895765.1 Patescibacteria group bacterium | reverse complement strand
CCAGGTATTGGAGTTGATTATTACCGCATCTCCATTGTCGCCGATGTTCACAATCCCATTCAATGAAGCTGTCTCATTGATGGTAACCCCCGTGAACGTTCCTGTTGCAGGGGTGCTTCCGCCGATTACTACTCCATCCAAAGTTGAAGTTGAAATACCGCCTGACATAAATTCCAGATTACCATCAAAACGGACTGTGCTTGAAGCGTTGAGATTGGTAAAAAATCCAGGAGCCGCCGTGCTTCCGCCAATAATTATA
Organism: Patescibacteria group bacterium; assembly: GCA_018895765.1. GTDB lineage: Bacteria > Patescibacteriota > Patescibacteriia. The sequence goes on along the minus strand of JAHINX010000056.1, from coordinate 5,376 downwards.
TTATCAATTGTTGAAGTTGCAATTCCTCCTGCCGGAGTAAGAAGCCCATAAATCGTTGTGTCTCCGGCAATGATTGCAGTTGATGAAGCATAGATAGAATCTTTAAACCAAACGCTAATTGTTGATGATGGGGTGAGAGCACTTGTTCCATAATTTGTGTCGTATGACCAATTGGAACCGCCTGTTGCTGGTTGACAATTTGTTCCATCTGCAAGACAAACTGATTGGCCGTCGACAATAACATCCGTCGCAGCATAAATCGTACCTGAAGCATAAACATTGCCACCGGCATCAACTTTAAATTTTTCTTCTCCGCCAACACCTATCCCAAAAACAGAGTGTGTAGAAGTCGCGTTTGCCGGATTTATATAAAAAGTCGAGCTTGCGACAGAGGTTCCTCTTGGATCGCCTGTTAAGTTTAAATTGCCAAAACTATTTGTCACAAGGACATAACTATTTGTCCCGCCATTTGAAGATGTATTTAACCCATCCAATAAATCTGAGTTGATTGCATAGCCGGCTGATCCGATTCTTAGGCGAGGAGCTAATTCACTATCAGCCCCAACTTTCACTCCAAGCCAATATTCATCGCTATTAAAATCAAGCGTTATAGGATTATCTCCATTGTCAGTATCTCCGATTAAAGTAGTAAACCCTCCACTGGTTACGGTTATTGATTTTGCTAGAGGTGTAGAACAGGTTCCACTGGCAACATAAAGACACGTCCCGCCCGTTGCAGAATCATAAAGCGCGAAGTACATACTATAGCTTCCGTTCGTAGCGGTTGCGCCTTCATCGTCCTGTAATGTCCCGCGGAAATTAAGCGCTTTGTAAGTTCCGGTTGCCGCATGACCGATAAGCGGTTCCAAACCAATTTTTAAAATTCCGATAAAAGCAATTAATGCTAAAATATTTAACGCGCCAAAAACCACAGATGCCAGCCAGGTTCTTGTTCTGCTATTTGAATTGTAGTTTTCAGCTAAATTCATATAAATTTATTCACGCATTGTCATATTGCTGGCGCTTCGCCTTCGGCTCGCTTATTTTTTCTAATCGGCGACCGAAGGGAGCCGTAGCAATATAACAATTTAACAATATAACAATTCTCATGTTTTTTTCTTCTCCATCTTCACTTTCTCTGTAATTATTCCTGCCTTTGCCTTTGTTCTTGTATCAATATTCTTGGTTTTCAACATCTTGAATCCGGCGTGTTCAAAAGTTAAATAATAAATGTTTCTGCCTACTAAAAACGCATACCTTCCCTTGCTGTCTGTAATTTGAGTTCCAAGCAATTTGTTATATTCTGGTTCAAATAAGCGTACAACCGCATTCCTAATCGGCTTGCCGGTTTCCGCATCGCGGACAACACCCCATTTTTTGAATTTGGTAGGTTTAGCAAGGCGTAAAAATAAAACAAAAAGTGCGATATGCAATATAAGAAATAATGCTATTTTTATGTTCGGTGAAATAATCAACGAAACTGTCGTCAACACTATTCCGCTAAGAGAAAGTCCAAACTGCAAACCTTTGAAAGCGCGTTTCAAAATGAGCTTGCGCAAGGATACCTTCTCGCCGATCGGATCCATTGGAATGTTAAAGGTTACGGCCTGACCATCTTGTTTGGTGACAAATTGATCACCAAAATAAAGATCAATATATGCCTCGTCCTCTCTTTTACCCTTCAAATATGTTGATGGAAATTGAAAGCCAGCCTTTGTTGAAGTCATTTTTAAAGTTCCTTTTGGTGAAAAAAGAACATACCTGCCTTGCTTATCGGTAACAACGGTGCGTAGAATTCTTTTTGTTTTTGCTTCTATTAAACGGACAATCGCCAAATCAATCGGAAGTTTGGTAAATGCATTGTAGACAATTCCCCAGGCCTTTCTTTTTTTCCGTTTAAAAAACAAAAGGGGCTGTGTTAAAAGATATTGCAGATAGGTCCAAAGGTTTAGAAAAGGAATTGCCGTTGCCGCGTTTATAATTGCCACTGAAACTAAAGTTGGCGCCGCCAAATTATTGTTTACACGCTCCACTGCAGGATTTTGCGCAAATTGAATAACTTCCTCTTGAACTATTTTTCTCGTATAATCGGTTTTCTCCACAATATTTTGTGTAACGGCAACAACATTTTCCGTAAGTGATGCTTCCGGATTTATTACCTCTTCAAATGTCTTCGGCTTTATCAAAAGCTCTAATGATTGATTAATATAATTTCTCGTCACATTAAATCTTGCTGTGATATTGTCGCGATAACCATTTTTCGTCGCTTTGAGATAATAGGTTCCATTCGGCACAAGAAAACTATACGATCCTCCTTGCGAAGTAACCGTTGGGTTTGTCTGAAAATAGTTTGAGCCTGACCATAGGATCCACGAATTATCCTGCAACTCATAGAGAGTTATCGTTGCGCCATCCAAAGGCACTACGCCCTGGTCGGTTGTTTCAAATATAATTCCTTTTTCTTTTACGCTTACTCCAAACGAAACTATTTGTTGCGTATCGGTAAAAACAAAAGTTATCTCGCCCTGATAAAATCCCGGCGTACCTGGTAAAAGAATGTCTGTATCGTATGCCGTTCCATCATCCCGTAGCTTTAAGAGATAGCTAGAATTATTAAGACGCAAAGTTATAAATTTCGTTTCCGTAGGAACATTCAATTCGTCAACTGAAATACTAAGCGTTACCCCTACAAGAGTTTGGACAGTATCGTCTGCATCAGGGTAAATTCTAATCGTTCTCTGCGCTACAAAAAATGAAACAGCTCCAAGATTTATAGATGGAATTTCAATTTCCGGTATTTCCTCTTCCTCTTCCGGTATTTCCTCTTCCAGACCAAAAGGCGTTCCGTCTGTAATAGCGCCCGAGGCATAATTTAGAGACGTATCATAAGCAAAGCCTGTGTAATAATATTTTGTCCCATTAGTGAGTTCCGTATCTGTAAAAGAAACGCCCGGACCAACATAGACAACCCTTCCCTCTCTAACATTCATCGGGTAAGTACTTGTTGAAGCAACGATATACACGCCGAGATAATCCGGATTTGTCGGATTTTGCCAAGTCAAAACATTTAAAGTATCGTCCGGGGTAGCGGTAAAGTTTTGTATATTTGCCGGCGGAACATTATCAGGTAAGGTTCTAAATAACTGAGTTGAAGATTGCGCTGTATTTCCGCTTGCGTCTTGGGCTATGATATAAAACTCATAAGCTACGTTGGCAATAAGACCAGTTAAAGTATTAAAGTGCGATACAAGTAAATTATCATCAGTAAAAACTAAATACGGGATCGTCCCCTGCCTCCTGTAAAAAATCCGTGATGTTGTTGCTTCGTTAGTGACCCATGTTATAGTCGCGCTATTGTTCGTAATATTTATTACTTGAATATTCGATATCACCGGCGGTATCGTATCCAAGGTTCTAAATGTCCGATCTGAAGATAACGCAGTATTATTTACGGCGTCGGTTGAAGCGACCCGAAAATGATAAAGCGTATCCGGCGTCAGGCTGGTTAGCTGTATTTGATGCGACGTCACAAGCGTGCTTGACGTAAGCGTTGACCCATAGTTGATTGTTTCACCATAATCGACTCTGCTTGTTGCTGGTTCATTCGTGTCCCAAAGCACCGTCGCGCTTGTCCCGGTGATATTTAAAACACGAATATTGGAAATTATGGGCGAAGTAATATCAACCACAGCCAAAGTCGTAAATGTGTAATCTAGAGAAGTTGCTTGATTTAGGCTTGCGTCTTTAGACTTTACCCGAAAATGATAAAGTGTTTCCGGCAAAAGGCTTATCAAATTCAAGCTATGGCCCAGTAGAAGAGTAGAGCTTGCTACCGAACCTCCATAAGCTGGCGTAAGTCCGTATTCTACGAGCGAATCGGCCACTTCGTCTGTGTTCCAAATAATCGTCGCTCCAGTTTGTGTGATGTTTATTGCGCTTACGCCTGAAATAACCGGCGGGGTTGTGTCTGGTGGTGGCGGTGGTGGTGGTTCTTCTCCGCCTCCACCAGGTTCTTCGCCTCCACCCTCTTCTTCAGGTGTTGAACTTACTGCAGTAATAAAAAGACCAATATCACCAACCATCGTGTAGTTAGTCGAAGTGCTCCTTGATCCGCCAAGGTCTACGTCATAATCAACTACGCGATAGTTACTAGAATCTAAGCTAGTAGCTTGTACTGGATATATAATAAATAAAACAAGGGCAACTATCTGTAGCGCCAAAATTGCAATATTAATTTTTTTCCCGATTAGCTTGCTCATACTTGTGGATAAACCTTTTTTCTAGCTGTTAATAAAGTCTTTTTTATTTTTAACTTTTCTTCTGAAAGTCCAGGGCACCCTAGACTCTCGGCCCCTTTTGGTAAAAAAATAAGGGCGGAAAGCCACAAAATGGAGTACAAAAACACCATAAATGACTTTCCATCCCTCTTCTCTAAAAGTATTTCTAATATATATTATATCAAGATCTACATTATATGTCAATCAGAGGTACTAGACATATTTGTTTAAATTTAGCTAAATTCTTAAGAATCAAAAATACATTCCACAGCTGTGGATTTCTCTTTGTCTAAACTAGTCTTGACTTTCAACAAGTTATCCCCAATTTTATCCACATAACGAAAAATTCAAAAAATAGCTGTAAGTCCAGTACGTCAGAGTACTTTCAAGAGCAAAAATATAAAATATTTAAAAATAAGATATCAGAATCTAAAACATCTCCCCCTACTTATCCACAAAAAAGATTAAAACCGTTTACTGTATAAAAAAATCAAAAAAGATGCAATTATTTGTATATTTTCCGCCGGCTTGCATTAAACAAGATTCTCCATATTTTACGACGCATAATATTTAAATAAAAAATAAAAAACACTAATAAAAACATTTTTTGTATCCTTATGTTTCATATGAAACATAATAAACTTAAAAAAATAAGATTCTCTTAAACTTAACATCAATAAAAATTAAGTTATCATTTAAATGTTTAACAAAAACGTACGACAATAAATTATAAAACGGCTACTTTGTAAAAAATTATAAACAAGTTATAAACAATTGGTGTCTCTAATTTTTATCTAAAATTAGAACTTTCTTATAAATATATAAAAAGTTATTAACAAACAACGGGTGAATATCATATCGATTAACCAGCTAGACCATTAGCCCTATGTTTCACATGAAACTTCATTAAGAAACAATTGTAAAATCTTAGTTAAACATATAAAAACAAAAGTAAAATATGGCCACCAAAACAAAAAATAGCCTATCTATAAGCTATTTTTATTATATTTACGCTATCGCCAGTGCCCCGACAGGAATCGGACCCCAGCACCAAAGCCCAAAGAGGAATTTTACAAATTTTAGCATTTTATCACGGAAT
>JAHINX010000055.1 GCA_018895765.1 Patescibacteria group bacterium | reverse complement strand
TTTACTTTCAGCATCCAGTCTTGTTTTACTGTTTTTCTGCACCTTCTCCAAGAAAAAATAAGGTAGAAAGAAAAATAAATAATTCTAAATAGCCATAATAAATCATATATAATAATGAATATGATAACCCATAACGGTAAAATAAAAGAAAGCACAAACAAACCGATTAGCGCGGTCCAGAGCATAATTCCCGGCAACATCTCAAAAAAACGATATTTTTTACTCATTAGGTTCGGCATAACTTAAAAATTAGCGGTCAAATGTCAAATGTTAGGTGTTAAATGTTTTATTATATTGTACCATCTTTGTAGCATATTTTGACTACAATTACAAGATTCCCGCGGATTATAGCAGATTCTCACGGATAGGATTTCCGCGGATAAAAAAACGGCTCAATCAATTTTGACTGAGCCGATAGTGTCTCAAAATTCTTTCACTCTCTTATGCTTTCCGGCACACCAGGACCTGGATCTGGCGAGGCGTTTTCAGCTAGAGGGTGATAGATTTAGCTACTTTTAGCGAAAAAATACAAAAAATCCTGTGTTTTGGATTAGGATATAAAAAATGAATTATAGTTCTACATTCGCTATCAGAAGCTCTATCAGAAAAAGCGCCAGAGGCGCTTTTTCAACAATTTAGCAATTTAACAATATAACAATTTATTTTTTCTTCTTATTCCCTGCTTTTTTAGCTAAAGTGGCGACAAGCTTTCCTGCTTCGTCGCGTCCACCCAAGCCAAAAGCAATTCCGCCTGCAATCGCCAACATCGCAACAATCCCTATGAATAGGATCTGGATTAGTGATGCCGCAACGTTAAGCTGGATTAGTGCTGCCATTATAGAAAAAATGATAATCGCATATTGAGCTAATCCTCCTAAAAGTTTGCCGTTTTTCATTTTTCCCGCCGCGACTACTCTTATAATTGTTTCACCAATAAACCCGCCGAGCATAATACCAATTAGAGAAATAGCAACAGCGACTGCTACATTCGGTAAATAAAGCAATACCTGATTTAGGAAAGAGACAATTTCAGACCAACCCATAATATCAACTGCAGTAACAAAAAATACCAAAATCAAAAACCATTTTACAATCCAGGCAAAGATGTCGCTTACGACAATTTTTATTCCGGCATGTTCAAAGGTCTGTTCTATTTTGAGTCGTTCCACCAAATTGTCAATCCGTAAAAATTTTATTATACGCCGTGTCACACTCGCCGCTCCGGCAGATATCAACACGCCCAAAAGAAAGATTACTAACGCGCCAAAAAGCTTTGGTAAAAAATCTATAGTAGAAACCCAAAGGGTTTGGAAAGACGAAGATAATATTGTTGTCCATGAAAAACCGGACATAAGGCCTCCTTTCATTTAATTTTTTTATATATATTATTATAGCATAAAAAAATGGCCGGCGGAATGCGTGGCTATTTTTTTGTTGTTATGTTTGGAGGATATTTATAATATGCTTCCGCTTGCGAAGATAATTTAATTTTCTTTAGCTTTTCCAAGTTATTATTAATCTGTTCTTCTACGCTTCCATCTGCATCTTTTACGCCTAAAATAGGTGTCTTAAATAAGAAGTTGAATGAGTTCGCCAACGTTATCCCAGCTCTGCTTCCGGAAAAACTTCCCGGCCCTTCAATTACCAAAATTCCGGATATCCCATCTTTTTTTATTTTTGCTTTCTTCAAAAGCGCTTTTAATTTTTCAATAATTTTTTCCTGCTTGGGGATAAATTTTTCCGAAAATAAAAAATCCCCACGCCCGTTAAAAACGACAAGCGAAGGGTGTTTCTCATTAACTGTGTTTATAAATAAATAACTTTTTTTCATAAATTAGAAAAGCGTACTGACTTCTCTATCGTTTGCAAATTCTTCCAACTCGTCAATAGCAATAATTTTTTTGCTTTCTATGATAGAGAATAAAAATTTGTCTGTTAATGATTTTCTATGTTTGTATTCATCAATTGACAATACGGTGTATGTAACGCTTTTATTAATTTCTTTTTCAAATTTGGAAATAAGTTTCGCTAAGGCTTCCCGGTTTATTTTTCCGACAAGCAATAGATCGGTAGGCGCCTCTGTGCCCAAAAGAGCGCCTGTTAATATGCAGAGTTTTATGTCTCCAAGTTCTTTTATACGATCTACAAGCTTCTTTTCCGCCAAGAGCTCCGCTTTTTTTATAAGAGCTGACACTTCGCTAAATAGAATAAATTTTTGGTTCAATCTATAGAATATTTTTTTACTATCGCTTGTTTCTGCTTTTTGTATAATTCCCAATTCTTCAAGGTTCTGCACTTCTCTTCTTATTGCGTTTAGTTGTGTATTGCCAAGACGGGCCATTTCGCGAACAAAAAATTCTTTATCCGGATTACGGAAAAATAATTTCAATAAATTAAAGCGGCTCTTTGAACCAAAAAGTTGTTCAAGCCCGCTGAAGCTTTTTGTCCCTCCTTCTTTACCCCCAATATTCTTCCGTGGCATATATTTTTATTTTATTATATAATAGAAAATATAACAAGTGGAGGGAATGCCTATAAAAATCGTAGGATAATTTTAGATATTATGAAGAAATCTCCCATTAAGGTCACAATTGAGAATATTACATTGGTAAAACAGCCATCAAAAAAAAGAATGTCGCACCTCATATCGGCTAATGACTATGAAGGCGCGAATACAGCCAGGCTTGGCTACTTATTTGGTTTTTTGGATGTAAGTGCAGGACAAGCATACAATACTAGGTTATTTGATATTATAAATGAAGGGATAGACAGGTACTACATGAGCGACCTTGACTTTGATACCGCTTTTGATGACACGATAAACTTTCTAAACCGGCGCATAAATCAATCTATCCCGTATAAGCTATCTCAAGAATCCTGCAGTGTGGTAATAGGCGTACTAAAAGACAATCAGATTCTTTTTTGCGCAGGTGGCGATGTTCACGCTTATCTTTTTTATGTAAAAAATACAAAAAAAATCTACCCTGACGAATCCGCTCCGCTTGATGTGAGCAATAAGCTTTTTTCCTACTCTTTAAATGGTGAAATATTAAAACATCAATTTATATACTTTTGTAATAGCGACTTTAACGACATCATAAATCCTTATCAGCTGGGCACGGCAGCCCTTTCTGTGGGAATAAAAAAGATAGTAGAAATAATAAAAGATAACCTAATGGAGCGCAAAGACGAGTTATCTTATAATGCCTTATTTTTATTTTCCGACCCGGAAGAAATAGAGAAAGAAAGTTCCCATGAATCGCTGGAAAAACTTTTCAAAACAGAGCAGGAAACACTTGAACACCTTTCCCCTTCAATTCTAAATATAATAAAGAAAAGGGGTAAAGAAAAAACAGCTTTTACAATTGTTCTAAACTATCTTTTTGCTTTTTCAAAACAAATTTTAAAAGTTTTGAAAAACATCATCTTATTTCTGGCTTTTCTGTTTTTTAACAGTTTTTTTATTATTACCAATGCGCGCGGTAAAAGAAAAGAGCGCCAGCTCATGGTAAATAGCCATGCAAAATCAGTCTGGCTGAAAATTACCGACTATTACAGTGCTTTAACGGGTATTTCTAAAGCTGCGCTTTTCGGCCTCGTCTCTATCTTGATACTTCTAAGTGTTGCCGTAAGCTACAATCTTCATATCCAGCAAATTAAAGAACTGAAAATGAGCTATCAGCAAAAAATAGATGTGGCCGTTGCATTATATGACCAAGCAAATGCCGATGTCCTTTATCAAGAAAAAAATATTGCCGTAAAAAAGCTTAAAACGGCTCTCTTAAGTTTGGACGAAGTGCCGGCCGAAATTCATGATGCGGAATACAATACACTTTATTCAAATATAAGAAAACGCTTTTATGAAATCCAAAATATTTCGGAGATAAGCTCCCCTGTTCTTATTGCCGATTTTAGTATGGAAGAAAACTCTAATATTTTGTCTCCTTTATATATTATTGGAGGACGGATTGGCGTACAGTCGGAATCTCAGATAATTTCTATTGATGTCACGAGTCAAGATATTAAACGGACAAATTTTGTTGTAAGCGGTTTGCAAAATAGTTATTATTATAATTATGGAAAAAAGGACCTATATGCTCTTCAAAATCCAAAAATTATTCAAAAAGTTAATCTTGAATCTCTTTCGAGTGAGCTTAAGGAAGTAGCGCTTCATGAAAATGAGACAATAAGCCAGTTTGCTCTTTATAATGACCGACTTTACGCTTTAACTGATAGCCCGAAATATTTTTCAATATGGAGACATAATCCTTCTTTGGATGGTTTTGGCAAACCGGCTCTTTGGGCAACGGCAAATATTGAAGACGGGTTTAAGGTGCTTTCTATGGCAATAGATGGTAATGTCTTTGTTTTATTATCAAATAATGATGTGCTAAAATTTTACCGCGGTAATAAGGCTGAATGGAGCTATGACGTGGAAAGTATCGAAGAAGGAGTCTCGTATAAAATCATCATAACAAGCGACGAGCTTTCAAATATTTATCTTTTGGGCAATGACAGAGTTTCTATTGTTTCTAAAGGCGGAGACTTTTTGGGGCATTATCTTTTACCAACTTTAGGCAATATGCAAAGCATTGCTGTAAACGAAACAACAAAAACAATTTATATTCTGGACAGTGAAAGAATTTATGCTTTTTCTTATCAGCTTTAAAAATATCGAACTATAAGAAACCGCTAAATCCCGCTTGCCGGGATTTTTAAAAAGAAAAGCCCCAGACCTTTTAGGTCCGGGGCTTTGTTCTAAGCTTATAAATATGTGAGATTATTTTATAGTCTCAACCGCGCCTAATAATTTGTTGGAATTGTCACTTTTCTCAAGCCATATAACACCTACAACACTGCCGTTTACTGCTAAACTGGAACTTGTGGATTCCGCACTAGAGTTAGAGATATTTATTCCTGTTTCAAAAACATTGCCGATTTTGCTGACTTTCGCGAGACTTATATCGATTCCACTTGTATAGCTTACATAAAATTTTTCGCCTGTCCATGCAACATCCGGGTCTGTGCCGACGCCAATGCTCTGTGGCGCGCCGATTGCAGTTCCTTGGTTGTCCAACAGCGCAAAATATACTTCCCCATTATCCGCCCATACTACGCCAAAAGTTCCCTCACTTGAAGCGATTTTCGGCCTTACTGCTACAGAGGTAGTGTAAACTTCTTTCTCTGTCCCAACAAGCGCGGAGTTCTTGTCCACTAAAACAAACTTTATTTTTTTTGTTTCTTCCTGCCAAACAACGCCAAAGTCTTCTCCGGAGCTTACTATTTGCGGGTAAGCATCTGTCGTTTCTTCGCCAATACGCAAATCATCTCCAACCTTCAAGCCATTTTCCATCCGTTTAAAGATAACTTTTCCACGCGCAGAATCTCCGCTGGTTTTTGTGTCCCACCAAACAACTCCAAAAGTATTTATGGCGCCATTCCATGCAATATCAGGATAGCGGGCTGTACCAATGGTTGAGGAAGTAAAGAGTCCGTCGCTCGTTATATTGCCTATAGAATCGCGTTTTTGCAAATTGATTATTCGCTTATAAATGCTTGAATCTTCCCATAAAATATATAAAAAATTACCATCATAAGCAGATACCGCGCTGTCCGAAGTTGTTAAATTTCCCGAAACCCTTTGAATTACGCCTTCCAGCCCCGCTGTATTATTTACTTTTTGATATAAAACCTCGCTCTGCCCATGCCGATCGTCATTCCACGATGCTATAAATCCGCCGTTAAAAGCCGAGAGCTCCGGCATTTTGTGCAAATAAGTGTCATTATCAACTTCTTTTATATTCCAACTATAAACTGTCGCTGGCTCTTGAGGCACTACTGGCTCTGTAGGCGTTATCCCCGTTGAAACTGGTTCAGTGTCACTTGCTTTCTCTGTCGCCGGCTCATAGTCACCAGCGCTTGCTATGTCCGATCCGACCGTATAATTAGTAAAAAATGCATCCGGAATATCTTCAACTTTTTGCGCCCAGTCTGCACCATAAAGCGCTACTGCGATACTTTCCGTTTTTACCCACCGCAATACTCCGTCTTTTGCCACAGCATAAACTTTTGGGTCTGTCTGAATTTTTACAAGTTTAACTCCTGCGCGATAAACAGCGTTTCCGCCAATCTGGATAGATGCAAGCTCTGCGTCTGTGATTGTTTTTACACCTGCAAAACCCTCATACCATGTATTATACGTTTTCTCATTTGGAAAAACATACCGCCTGCCATCTGTGGAATAATAATAAACTGCCGGTAAGCTAGCTTTTATTAAATCCCCAGCTTCTAAATCCGCAGCCCTTGCCATAGGCGCCACACAAAAAACAAAACTTAGGCAAAAAATTATTAGAAAAATTTTCTTCATAATGCTATAAATTAAATATAGATGTTAAAATTAGATTGGAAGCATTAATAATTAAGGGCGCTTTGCAAATAAAGATTATTTGCAAGAAACCCAACATATAAGT
>JAHINX010000054.1 GCA_018895765.1 Patescibacteria group bacterium | reverse complement strand
TAAATAATTTAATATGAGTTTAAAAGAAGATGCATTAGAGCTTCATAGAAAATATAAAGGTAAACTGGAAGTTAAAAGCTTAATTCCTTTAAAAACCAGAGAAGATTTATCTTTGGCATATACGCCGGGCGTTGCTTTTGCCTGTCAGGAAATCGCCGCCGATAAAGAAAAAGTTTATGAATATACTTCTAAGGGTAGATTGGTCGCGATTGTAACTGATGGAAGCGCGGTTTTGGGGTTGGGGAATATTGGCGCGGAGGCCTCTCTGCCAGTAATGGAAGGCAAGGCCCAGCTATTTAAAGAGTTTGGTGGAGTAGACGCTTTTCCGATTGCATTGAAAACTCAGGACACGGAAGAAATTATAAAAATCGTCAAAAATATTTCCCCGACATTTGGTGGTATTAATCTGGAAGATATTTCTGCGCCCAGATGTTTTGAAATTGAGGAAAGATTGATTAATGACTTGGATATACCTGTTTTTCATGACGACCAGCATGGGACGGCAATTGTAGTTTTGGCAGGGCTTACAAACGCGCTGAAATTGGCAAATAAAAAAATTGATGAAATAAAAATTATTATAAACGGCGCCGGAGCTGCAGGAATGGCAGTAGCTAAAATACTTTTTGCCGGTGGAGCAAAGAATATAATTTTAGTTGATTCTCGCGGTATTATTTGGGATGGCCGGGAAGAAGGAATGAATAAGGTAAAAGATGAAATGGCAAAGATTACAAATTTGGAAAAGATAAAAGGTGGACTGGCTGAAGCAGTAAAAGGGGTGGATGTGTTTATTGGCGTGAGCCAGCCAAATATTTTAAGTAAAGAAATGGTGCGTTCGATGAATAATAATCCAATTATTTTTGCAATGGCAAATCCTATACCGGAAATAATGCCGGACGAAGCCAGGGAGGCAGGCGCAAATCTTATTGCAACTGGTAGAAGCGATTTTCCAAATCAAATAAATAATGTTTTGGCTTTCCCAGGACTTTTTAGAGGAGTTTTGCAAAACGGTATAAAAAAAATAACAATGGAGATGAAACTTTCCGCCGCTCGGGCTTTGGCAGATTATGTTGCAGAACCAACTGCGGAGTATTTTATTCCCGGACCTTTTGATGATGGTGTTGCCGACGCCGTTGCTAAATCAGTTAATGAATAATACGATTAATAGTTTGATTTCGCTTTTCGCTTCCTGTGCTTCACATCAACAAAATAAAGTGGCGCTTAATCAGGGAGCCCTCCGAAATTTCAGTTTCGGTTTCCCTCGATTTAGCTTTCTTTATTTTATTTCGTTCTCGCACAAGTCGCTCAAAACAAAATAAAACTATTAATAAAATAATTTAAAATTTTATATGAGTATTTTTCAAAATGCAATAAAACAATTGGAGGAAATGAAGGCGATTATAAATATTTCACCGGAGATATATAAATTATTAGAAGTTCCGCAAAGAATTTTGCAAGTCAATATTCCTATTAAGATGGATAGTGGCGAACTACGTATTTTTGAGGGATACAGAGTCCAATATAATAATTGGCAGGGTCCTTATAAAGGTGGAATTCGCTATTTTGAAGGAGTAAATCTTGATGAAGTAAAGGCGCTTGCTTTTTGGATGACAATTAAATGCGCTGTTTTGGGTATTCCAATGGGTGGCGGGAAAGGAGGAGTAATTGTAGATCCAAAAAAAATAAGTAAAAATGAAATAGAAAATTTATCGCGTGGATATATAAAAACTCTTTTTTCTGATTTTGGTCCACAGAAAGATGTACCCGGACCCGATATGGGAACTACGCCAGAAATAATGGCGTGGATGGCAGACGAATATGGAAAATTAAACGGCGCGTCTGCTCCGGCAGCGGTAACTGGAAAGCCAGTAGAAGTAGGTGGTTCTTTGGGAAGAGGAAATTCTACAGCCAAGGGTGGGTTTATGGTTTTGGAAAATTTGCTTTCAAAAATGGATATAAATAATCCGTGCGTAGTTATTCAGGGATTTGGAAATGCTGGAATGAATATGGCAAAACTTTGCGCGGAGAAGGGCTACAAAGTTCTTGCAATTTCCGATTCTAAAGGTGGGGCATTTAACTCCGATGGATTAAATGTTAATGAACTTATAGATTTTAAAAAGTTAAATGGAACAATATATGGCGCGCCAAGAACTGAGCTTTTAAATAACCAAGAGATATTGGAACTTGCTTGTGATGTTCTTGTGCCGAGTGCTTTAGAAAATCAGATAACAGAAGAAAATGTTGAACGCATTAAAGCAAAAATTATTCTTGAGTTAGCTAATGGTCCGATAACTCCAGAAGCAGATAAGGTTTTGGAAAATAAAGGCATCGTAGTTGTTCCGGATGTTTTGGCAAATGCTGGCGGTGTGGCTGTTTCATATTTTGAATGGGATCAAAATTTGAAAGGAGAAAGATGGAGCGATGAAGAGGTATCGAATAAGTTGCGCGATTTAATGATGCCTAATTTTTTTAAAATGTTGGAGCTTTCTCGTGATAGCCATATTTCTTTACGTAAGTCAGCGTTTGCAATTGCGCTAAAGCGGCTGGAAGAAGCATACAATTCGCGAAATATATAATTTTTAGATATTAAAAAGACCACCCTTAATTTGGGTGGTTTTTATTGTTGTTTGTCCAGAAAGTCATCGTAACTATCATATCCTCTTTGTTGCGCTGTTTCGTCGTGTATTTTTTTCAGCCATCGCTTAGTTCTCCAAATACCCCAGCCGACAAAAGTGGCCGGAGCGATAATCCAATGTCCGGAGACAAGGAGAATTACAGAGCCAATGCCAACGCCTACGGCCTCAATTTGACTGAGCTTCTTTTTGGTTTCTTTTTTCATCTCGCCCCTCTCTACTTGTTACCTTCAATAACGAATGATGCTGAACCGTAATAAATAGGATGCTTGGACGGAACCATCGTACCCTCAATATTGATATGCAGCCGTTTATAGATCCTAAATTTCAGGTTAAGCATTCCAAAAGCGCTACTCTCATCAATTACTAGGCGGTTTGGAACAATATCTCTTGGCCTGTTATTTGTTAAGAGTCGGATTTGTTGTGCTAATTCCTCATCTATATTTATTTTTATGTTTGCATCCAGCCATATATATCCGACATAGGCCGATGCGGTAAACCAGGAAAAGAAATTATAGCTTAAAATGCTTCCGCACTCATAACGCCTAATATCGTAGCTTGCGTCTATGTGGTCAATAACCTGGTCATAAAGGTCAATCTCTTCATCATTTACCGTTAGTACAGCTTCTTCAAGTGTCGCATCGCTTAATGAGCTTGCCTGAAATTGGGCATATGCATAAAGATGCAATTTCCGCCAGCCGATTATAAAGACCTGTAGTCCGGCTCCGTATGAAGGATTTCCGGCAGAGGTAAGCTTTGTACGCATGGAGATATTAAATGCGCCCGCTTTATAGTCAGCCAGATCATAATTAATCTTTGAACTGTCTAAAGAAAAAATTAAATATGGTTGGAGGTATTTTTCCAAAATAGCCCACTTAAGCTTTACAAATGGCTCCATTCTTGTAAAACTCCAGTTTTCTTGTTTGGTGCTATATGCCAAAACACCCCACTCAAATTGAATTTTCGGCGCTTCGCTATCTTTAAATTTAAAGGCGTTCCAAAAAAACGACCAACTGTTTTCTTTTTTATTTTCTGCCGTCGAAGTTTTTTTATTGGGTTTAGGCTGGGTCTCTTCCAGTATATCATTCCATGATAACATCTTTGGTCTTTCTTTTGCTTCCGCTGGCAAGCTTAATAAAATAAGACAGGTTGCGAGGACGATTTTTTTCATTTTTTTCTCCTATCTTTTCAAAGAACTGGTATGTTGCAAGCTATTTTCCATTACTTCCAGCAATTGAGCCAACTTTTCCGATTTGTCTTTTAGCTCAATAAGAAGCAGAAGCGCTGGCTGTTCATCAAGGTGCTTCACCATTTTTCTTGCCAAGGCCTTTGCATCGGGCGGTAGAATCATAGCATCAATAAACTCGTATAGCTGCGTCTTTCCCATCTACACCTCCTTGCATAGATAAACATTAGCATAAAAGTCACGATTGGTCAATACTTGCGATTTTTGCAGAAAAGCTTTAAAATGGTTATATACTATGGAATATCAACCAAACAAAATAGAGGCCAAATGGCAAAAATATTGGGAGCAAGAGGATTTGTTCCGCGCAGAAAACTTTTCTAAAAAACCAAAAAAATATATTTTGGTTGAATTTCCATATCCGTCCGGCGACGGTTTGCATGTCGGCCATTGCCGCAGTTATACCGCGCTTGATATTATTGCCCGCAAATCCAGGATGGATGGATACAATGTAATGTATCCAATGGGCTGGGACGCGTTTGGCTTGCCGACAGAAAATTATGCTATAAAAACAGGAAAGCATCCTCAAGAAGTAACAAAGAAAAATACTGATAATTTTAGGCGCCAGATGAAATCTTTAGGTTTCTCTTTTGATTGGTCCCGCGAAATAAATACTACAGATCCGGAGTATTATAAATGGACGCAATGGATATTTTTACAATTATATAAAAAGGGATTGGCATACAAAGAAAAAATGCCGATTAATTGGTGTCCGTCCTGCAAAATTGGCTTGGCAAACGAAGAAGTTGTGGACGGTAAATGCGAGAGATGCGGAATGGAAGTTGAAAAGAGAGAGATGGAGCAATGGATGTTAAAGATTACGGCCTATGCTGATAAATTAATAGAAGGATTAAAGGACGTTGATTATCCAGAGAGGATTAAAGAACAGCAAATAAACTGGATTGGAAAAAGTGAAGGTGCGGAAATAAATTTTAAGGGCGTCCATTTTGATGGCAAGTCTGAAATTGAATATGACATTCCTGTTTTCACAACAAGGTTGGACACTATTTATGGAGTTAGCGCTTTAGTTCTGGCTCCAGAACATCCGATAATTTCAAATTTCAAATTTCAAATTTCAAATTGGAAGAAAATCGAAAAATATATTAAAAAAGCCAGTAAAAAATCCGAGATGGAAAAAAAGGATGCAAAGAAAGAAAAAACAGGAGTTCCTTTAGTTGGCTTTTCTGCGATTAATCCTTTTACTGGAGAAAAAATCCCGGTTTGGATTGCCGACTATTGTTTAGCGAATTATGGCACAGGCGCGGTTATGATGGTGCCGGCGCATGACGAGCGTGACTTTGTATTTGCTAAAAAATATGGGTTGGACATAAAAGAAGTTGTTGCTCCGGTAGAGATTGATAAGGGAATTAAAACAATCACAGAAGCATATACTGATGATGGGATTTTAGTTAATTCCGAAGAATTTAATGGGCTTGTGAGCCGTGATGCGCGCGTTAAAATGATAAGTTATGCGGAGAGTAAGAAATTTGGGAGAAAACAGATAAATTATCATCTGCGCGACTGGGTTTTTTCCCGCCAGCATTATTGGGGCGAGCCAATTCCTATTTTATATTGCGAAAAGTGCGGAGAAGTGGCTGTTCCGGAAAAAGATTTGCCCGTTAAGCTTCCTGATGTGAAAAAGTATGAACCGACAGAAACAGGGGAGTCGCCATTGGCGAATATAAAGAATTGGGTAAATACAAAATGTCCAAAATGTGGCGGAAAAGCAAAGCGTGAAACGGATACAATGCCAAATTGGGCAGGTTCTTCGTG
This sequence comes from Patescibacteria group bacterium, assembly GCA_018895765.1. Taxonomy (GTDB): domain Bacteria; phylum Patescibacteriota; class Patescibacteriia. The sequence goes on along the minus strand of JAHINX010000054.1, from coordinate 2,907 downwards.
GTATTTTTTGCGATATACAGACCCAAAAAATAATAAAGTATTTGCAGATAAAAAATTATTAAAATATTGGATGACTATTTGCCCCGCCAGTCAAAAGGAATGCAATAAGGGCGGGGTTGATATTTATAACGGCGGGATGGAACACACGACATTGCATCTTTTATATTCCAGATTTTGGAATCAGTTTTTGTATGACGAGGGATTGGTTCCGTGTAGTGAGCCATACGGCAAGCGCACTTCTCATGGTATGGTTTTGGGAGAAGGCGGAATAAAAATGTCAAAATCCAGAGGTAATGTTATAAACCCGGATAATGTTGTAGAGAAATATGGCGCAGACACCCTCCGGCTTTATGAAATGTTTATGGGTCCGTTTGGAGATGCGATTCCGTGGGATACAAAGGGAGTAGTGGGAGTGAAAAGGTTTTTAGAAAAAGTTTGGTTGCTTGGAGAGAAAGTAAATGACCAAGCCCCAAATCCCAATGACCAATTAAAGAGATTATTACATAAAACAATAAAAGGCGTGACGGAAGATATTGATAATTTTAAATTTAACACAGCCATCTCAAAGATGATGATTTTGGTTAATGAGATATCAAAAGAAAAAGAAATCCCCGCTACTTACTACATGCTACTTACTACCATCCTCTCTCCTTTTGCCCCTCACATTGCGGAGGAGATTTGGGAGCGTTCTTCGCTAAAGCTTCGAACCCCAAGAAAATCAATCTTTGAACAGAAGTGGCCAGCTTATAATAAAGAACTTGCAAAAGACGATGAGATTGAATTAGTTGTTCAGATAAACGGCAAAGTCCGCGACAGAATCCCGGCAAGCGCGGATATTACGGAAGAGCATGCCCGAGAGCTTGCTTTTGCTAGCGAAAAAATCAGTAAATATATTGAAGGACAGAACGTGAAAAAAGTTATATTTACTGGCAAGCTGGTTAATATTGTAGTATAAGTATCAAGTATGTGCCCCGTAATGCGGAGTCTTTAAAAATATGGAAGTCTTGCGTGAGATAGGAAGGAGGTGCTACGAGCATTTTTCGCTAAAGCTACGAATCCCGTGGCGGAAATCGTATATTGTGCTCGTTGCCGGTTTTGGATTTGTGGCTGGAATTATTGCGCATAGTTTTATTGATTTTAATTTTTCGTTTTTTTGGATTTATAATGCACTGCTTTTATCTGGAGTTTTAATTTTAATTTTTTGGAAAGACCCCACTCCGCCAAGGCTACGAGGGGCAAGCAAAAAGATACGCCTGATTTTTGTGGGCGTGTTTTTTATTATTGCAGGTTTTGCCCGATTTAATTTGGGGATTGAAGAAAATAAAATTCTGCCGGAATTTTATGAAAAAGAAATAAAAATCATTGGGATTGTGGCGGACGAGCCGATAAATAAAATAGACAAACAGCAATTAATTATCAAGCCGGAACATATTGGTAGAGATGAATTTATTGGCAGAGAGCAAATTTTGCTTACGACAAGTCTTTATCCGCAATATGAATATGGAGATGGGCTGGAAATTAATTGCAAATTGCAAAAGCCGAAAATTTTTGAGGATTTTGACTACGCTCGCTATCTTTCAATGCAGAATATTTATGGGGTATGTTATTGGCCCGCAATAACGCAGATAAATGCAGATAAACGCGGAGCTATGTCAGCGCTTTTAAGGGTCAAATCTTCCCTTATTGCAAAAATCAATCAAAATATCCATGAACCGTTAGCGAGTTTTTTGGCGGGGCTCACGGTTGGCGCGCGCAACGCGATTCCGCCAAAACTGCTGGATAATTTTCAGCGGACCGGCACAACTCATATCATTGCCATATCCGGTTGGAATATAAGTTTTTTAGGCGCAATGTTTCTTCCGGTTCTTTTTGCTTTGGGCCTGCGGCGCAAGTCGGCCTTTTATGTTATGTTGGTGTTGATATTTTTATTTGTTATTTTTGTGGGGGCTGGAGCATCCGTTATCCGCGCCGGCATCATGGGCTCTTTGGCCCTGTATGCTCTTGCCTATGGCAGATATAACAATGCCGGCAGGGCTCTCCTTTATAGTATTTGTCTTATGTTTCTGATTAATTCGCATATTATTTATGATGCTGGCTTTTGGCTTTCAGTTTCAGCCACCTTCGGATTGATTTATTTTCCGCCAATAGTGGAAAAATATTTGCAGATTAAAATTAAGTTTTTGAGGGAGACTCTGATTCCTACAACCTCCGCAGTTATTTTTACGCTTCCGATTTCTTCTTTTGTTTTTGGGCACATATCTTTATGGTCTTTGCCGGTTAATATTTTAATTTTGCCTTTTGTTGCTTATGCTATTATTTTTGCTTTGCCCGTTTTACCATTTTTGATATTTATTCCACAAAATATAGCGCAGATTTTATTTTTACCGAGTGTGGCAATCCTGAATTTTATCATAAAAGTTATAAATTTATTCGGGAATCTTCCTTTTGGTTATCTTCCGCTTAAGATTAATTTTTTTGTAATGCTCGCGTTTTATGTGGGGCTTTTATATTTTACTTTTTGGAAGTTGAAACAATATGAAGAATAATGAAAAAATATTTATCGCTATCTTCACGACTCTATTTATTGTTGGTATTTTTGTGGAAGATATTTTTGTTCGTCAAAAGAGTAGGGTGATTTTTTGCGATGTCGGACAGGGCGATGGAGCTCTTATAAATTTGAGTGATGGAACGTCATTCTTCACTAAAGCTACGAATGGCACGCAAATTTTGATTGATGGCGGATCGGATAATAAATTTGTCGGATGTGTAGGAAGTAATATGCCGTATTTTGATCATAGAATTGAATATATGATTATCAGCCATCCGGACAAAGACCATTTTGTCGGCGCAGTTGAAATTTTAAAAAGATATGACGTGAGCAGGGTTTATATAAACGGCGAAGTGTCT
>JAHINX010000053.1 GCA_018895765.1 Patescibacteria group bacterium | reverse complement strand
GATTATATGCCCCATCTCATGCCATTTTAATTTTAAATATGCAAAAAATACTCAAAAAAATTATTTTTACATTTATTGTAATTATTATAGTTTATAGTGCTGGCAATATATTTTTGAAAGCAGCTTCTATTCCTTTTGACCCCTTGTGGGACGATTGGAATGAGTATGCTCCTGCTGGAAATAATTGGGGGCAAGAATTTATAAAATTACCTTCAGCATGGGAAATAACAACAGGATGGTCTATCTACCCAATAGGAGTAGTTGATAATGGGTTTGATATTAACCATAACGATCTAAAAGACATAATTAACATTACCTTATCTGATAAATTTGACAGCTTCAAGACCAACACAACAAAAGATAACCATGGAACGCATATAAGCGGAGTAATTGGAGCTGTAGCAAATAATGAGATTGGGGTTACTGGAGTGGAGTGGTCCACGGAACTACGTGTCTATAATCAAAACTTTTTAGCTACTAATCAGAACGGAGATCATGAAAGAGTATCTACCTTTTTGTCTACTATTGCAATGACAAACTCGGCCATCAATAAAGGGGCAAAAATTATAAATTTAAGCCAGGGTATATGTTCGTCTCCATCAAATTTATGCAATCAGAATGTCAGAATAGTTGATCTTGATACATTTGATCATTTTATTGGATTAATTAATAAAGTAGCAAAACAAAAAGGATATGATATATTGTTTGTTTTTTCTGCTGGCAACAATAAAGATAATTTAAATACAGCTTCGCCAGCAAGAATGTCTAAAAAATTAGATAACGTAATCAGCGTTGCCGCTATAGACGAAAGTGGGAATTTGGCAGATGAAGAAACTTGGGGTTCTAATTATGGAAATGTGACAGTTGCCGCACCGGGCGTGGATATTTTTAGTACATTGCCAAATAATCGATACGGCAATATGTCCGGCACATCTATGTCTGCGCCGTTTGTTTCGGGACTTGCCGGACTTATTTATTCCAGGGCGGAAGAACTCGGTAAAACGCTTACAGCTTCAGAAGTAAAACAATTAATAATAGATGGCGCAGTAAAAGGCGGAAAATTTGCCGAAGGTCCTGATGGAATAAAAATTCCAATAATCAATGCATACGAGTCATTAAAATTATTAGAACCGCAGTATTGCGGAAATGGAATAATAGATGATACGGAAGAATGCGATGGCACAGAGCTCGGCGGAGCGACTTGCGAGAGTGTATTGGGCGCAACTTATGCAGGATCATTAGCTTGCGCCCTAGACTGCATCTACGACACTTCCGAATGCTATGAACTTTCTCCAGTATCCAAAGCGCCTTGGTCCACTCTTGGCTATGACGGTACTCGTTCAGGACAAAGCATATATAATGGTCCTACCACCAATGCTATAAAATGGACATATACTGCCACTTCAGCATGGGGTTCTCCATATTTCGGAATAGTGCCAGTTGTAGGACAAGACGGAACAACATATATAGGAAATGAAACCGAGGGAAAACTCTATGCGTTTAATACTAATGGAACTGTAAAATGGATATTCTCTAATAACGGCAGTCCTCTTGGCGCGCAGCTTTCTGCTCCAACAATTTCTGATGGTGGGACTATCTATATCGGCTCAAGCACAGGCATACTTTTTGCCATCAATCCCGACGGAACGGAGAAATGGAGATATAAGCTTGATACAGGGCATTGGGTAGGCACCTCGGTAGTTGATGAAAATGGTAATATCTATTTTACCAGCACATATCCGTCTGTAGATAACAAACTGAATTATTTATATGCAATAAACTCTGATGGAATAGAAAAATGGAAATATCAAATAGAAAACTTTAGCGGAATTGCCCATACTGCTATAGGCCCTGACGGAACAATTTATAGTTCTTCAATTTACACTTATTCATATAATGATTTACTATATGCGGTTCTGCCAAATGGAAAGTTAAAATGGAAAAAATTCTATCGTCCTGGCACATCGCCTGTAGTCGGGCCTGACGGAACAATTTATTTTAAAAATGTATATCTTGGTTTAGAAGCAGTTAATCCTGATGATGGCTCATTAAAATGGTATAAAAATTATTTATCCATCTTTAAAACCTTCAGTTGCGAAAGATGGCACGATTATTGTTGACGATACAGTAACAGAAGCTCTTTATGCTTTAAATTCCGATGGTTCTCAAAAATGGGTAAATAATAGTATTGGAAGAGTTCATAATTCTTCCGCAGCGATTGGCGATGACGGAACAGTTTACATTGCAACCAACTTAGGATTGTTTGCTTTAGATTCTGATGATGGTTTAGTAAAATGGAAAATAGACAATGTTAGCGCCGCCTCTCCGGCAATCGGAGCAGATGGAACTCTATATGCTGGGTGGAATTATAATATTTATGCGATAGGAGAGTAAACATAAATACAAATATTAATTTTTTAATATGAAGCGAGTAAGATATTTAATAATAACAGTATTAATTTTAACCGGTGTTTTAGCTATCGGCAGTTTTGCATTGGCGCAACAGGATTTGGGGATTAATGCCTTAGCAGATCAGGGAGTTCTCTTGGGGCAAACGGATATCAGGGTTATAATTGGCCGGATCGTGCAGATATTTTTAGGTCTTCTTGGCACCATTGCTGTTGTCCTGATTATTTATGGTGGATGGCTTTATATGAGCTCAGCCGGGGACTCGCAAAAAATTTCCAAAGCCAAACAAACATTAATTAATGCGGTTATTGGGCTTTTGATTATTTTAAGTTCTCTTGCAATATCACAATTTATAGTCAGTAGTCTGATTAGCGCAACTTCTGGCGGAGGTGGCACTACAGGACCCAGCGCATACAGCCAGCCATTATCCGGTTCTTTGGGAGCGGGCATTATAGAGGGTCATGTGCCGGAACGAGGAGCCATAGCTCCCCGTAACACAAAAATAGCGATTACTTTTAAGGAGGCAATTAGTGAAACTTCTTTAATAGTAGATACTGATAGTAGCGGTATTTTTGGAGATAATGGGGATTTGGCAAATAAAGATACATTTAAATTAGTAATGACAAGCGTATTAAAGGCAAATAATAATAGTTTCAAAAATATTAGTGATAATGATTTGGCGGATTTGGTAGTAAAATTTACACCCGATAAAAAAAGTTTTGTTTTTGCGCCTTTAGAATTTTTAGGGAATTCGACAGAGAATGTTTCTTACACTGCTTTTATATCGCCTGACCTTAAAAAAGCTGATGGCTCGGATGCTTTTTCAGGCGTATTTAGCGGAGGGTATCAATGGGAATTTCAGATTGAGCCAAAAATAGATACAACACCGCCAAAATTAATAAGCATTATACCTTCAAAGGGTATTAATCCAAGAAATACGATTGTTCAATTAAATTTTTCCGAGCCCTTGGATCCTACTTCGGCAAGCGGAGATTTTAGCGCTGGAAGCGGATTTCAGAATATCACTCTTTTGGCAGATAGCAGTATTTTGGACGGAAGTTATAAAATAGCAAATGGGTATAGAACCGTAGAGTTTGTAACTGACGATTTATGCGGAATGAATTCTTGCGGAGGCAATATTTATTGTTTGCCTGGGAATAAGCTTATAAGTGGAAAGGTTTCTGCTGCGACAGTTTCAAGCGAACCTCCGCAGTCGGCAGGTTTTCCCTATAATGGTATTGTTGATTTGGCCGGAAACTCTTTTGACGGAAATGGTGACGGCATTGCATCTGGCCCAACCGCTCAAAGCGGAAATCCGCCATATAACTGGATTGGCGGAATAGTAGCAAGCCAAGGAGACGATATCGCCTGGCAGTTTAATACTTCCGATCAAATTGATTTGGTTCCGCCGAAAGTAAGTAAGATTGATCCAGGACTTTCCGCTCAAAACGTTGGTTTAGATGTACCAATCGAGGCAACTTTTGATAAAGTGATGAGCGTTTTTACTCTAAATAGTGAAAATTTAGGGATTAATCATGATGTTCCAGCGCCTTATGAGCTTTGGTATAGCATAAGAGCGGAGGCCTTGGATGCATTAGGGCAGCCGGTTTTGCCGGGAGATGATCCTGTAAAAACAAAAGCAACTATAAAACATGGTTCGTTTGCTCCGTCAGATACTCCACCAGCAGTGCAATACAATTATTTTCCGATTGTTTTGTCAAAAATACAGGATTTGAGGCAGAATTGTTTTAACCCATCGGTTGGACCAAGCTGTACACCGACCGCAACTGCACCATATTGTTGTAATGGGGCATTAAGTGCAGTTAAATGTTCATATATTCCATAATCAAATTTTAGATTTTAAGTTTTAATTTAAAATAAATGAAACGGGTGAGAAATATTTTAATATTAGCTTTAATTTTAACCGGAGTTTTTGCTCTGGGGAGTTTTGTATTAGCACAAGGCGATTTAGGTCTTGCTGAATTTGGCGCGCAAACACAGCTTGGGACAAAACCGCTTGGTCAGACAATCGCAGAAATTGTACGTATAGGATTGGGTCTTTTGGGTACTATTGCTGTCGTTTTGATTTTATACGCTGGGTTTTTGTGGATGACATCGGCTGGGAGCGCTGACAAGATTGCAACCGCTAAAAAGATTTTGATAAATGCAACTATTGGCTTGGCGATAATTTTGTCGTCCCTCGCTATTGCTCAATTTATAATTGGCGCATTAGAAAATGCAACTGGTTCAAATATTAGCGGTCCTGGAGGACCGGGAGGAGGAGGCGGTTTGATTGGTGGAGATTTTGTAGTAAAAGGAATTTCTCCGCAGGGTGTTTTGCCAATTAGGAATGTGGTTGTAAGAACTTCTTTTAACCATAATGTAGATAGCGCGACAGTAAATGGTAATATTCTTATTTTAAAGAAAAGCGACAATAGTATTGTGGCCGGTGATTTTAATACAACGGGCGATAAGGTAGAGTTTGTGCCAAGCGCGGCTTGTCCGGCTCCAAATGCTTCATTAAAATGTTTTGAAGAAAATACGGCTTATACGATAAATATAAAAACAGGATTAAAGGATACTGGTGGAAAAAATCTTGTTTGTGGAGGTTTTGCTCCGAGTTGTAGTGCAGAGTTTACCACCGGAGCTTTGATTGACGCTTTGCCACCGCAAGTTTCTATCACTTATCCAGATCCAGGACAATCAGTTTCGGAAAATGCGCTTATTGATGTTTGGGCAAGAGCTACGGACGATGCCGGCGTTTCCCATATAGAATTTTTTAGGGACGGGGCCTATTTTGATAATGATTATCCTGTGGCTTCTAGCCCGTTAGAATTTAATGGAAGTGTTTTTTGGGATACAACAGGTGTTTCCAGAGGAACTCATAATTTGTCAGCAAAAGCATATGATATAGATAGCAATAATGCTTTTTCTGATAATTTAAGCGTTCTTGTACGCGCAGAGCATTGTTTTAATGGTATTCAGGATGCAGATGAAACGGGGATTGATACCGGAGGAGTTGACTGTCCGGTGGCTAGTGGAGGTGCCTGTACACAAGATTCTGATTGTGCGTCCAATTCTTGTATTAATGGAATTTGTGTTGATACGCCAATTATTTTAAATGTTAGTCCGATTGATGGTGCGCCGGGAACGTATGTTTCTATTTGGGGAAAATATTTTGGCGCGACAGCTGGAACCGTGACCTTTTTAGGCGCTCCGGGCGTAGGAGATGATAGGGTTGCCCAGCTTGCGCCGTGTTCCGGCGCATGGTCTAGTTCTATGGTTATTGCGGTTCTTCCGCAGGGCGCAGTTTCTGGTCCTATAAAAATAGAAAATTTAATCGGATCGGATTTGACAAACGATGCTCGAGGTCCGGTTATTTCCGATTTTTTGGTAAATAATATAGGAAGGCCGGGAATTTGTCAGCTTAATCCAAATATGGGAAAAAGCGGAACAAGTTTTAATATAGAAGGTGTAAATTTTGGCGGAAGCCAAGGATCGAGTTATATAAAATTTGGCAGTTCATTCGCTTTGCCTCAAACTTGGGGCAATACTTTGGTTGGCGCTTTGGTTCCGGTTCTTTCGGCAGGAGATAATTCTGTGGTTGTAAACAAGGGCGGGATAGACAGTAATGCGGTGATATTCAAAATTTTAGATAAAACAGCAGGCACTAAACCGAATATAGGATATATCGATCCTGATAAAGGCCCGCAACAAGAATATATTACGATTTTTGGAACTAATTTTGGCGACAATGTTGGAATAATAGAATTTTTAAGAAGCGATGGAACGAAGGCCGTAGGGGATGTTAATTTTCCGGCAGTTTGCGGAAAAGTGGATTATTGGCATGATGCTTATATAACAGTAAAAGTTCCGGCAACTTTTAGCGATGGCAGTTCTACAAAAAATACCAATGTTTCGATTCAGGTGAGACGGGCTGACAACGAGGTAAGTAATGGAGTGTCTTTTGATGTAACAAGTGATACTCCGCGTCCCGGCATTTGCGGGCTTAATCCGGACAATGGTCCTATTGACGCGACAGTAGAAATATTGGGAGAAAGGTTTGGCGCAAGTGGCAATGTGACCTTCTATAATAATGTAAGCGCGAGCGCGGATTTATGGGGAAGTGAGCTTGTAAGAACGAGTGTGCCACAAGGAGCGGTTTCCGGGCCGGTAAATCTAACAGTCAATTCAGTTAATAGTAATAGTGTCAATTTTACAGTAGGAGATTGTTCGCAAAATCCTACTCTTTGTAATATAGATCAACAATGTTGTAATTCATCGTGTATTTCTAAAACAGCTGTTTGCGAGACAGGCCCGAAAGAAGGCGCGTATGCCTGGAGAATTTCAACCGGATTTATACCAAAAGCGCCGAGAGTGATAGAGGAATGTAGCGCAGATGTTACCGCAAAAACCCCGAGCCCTTCGCCTTGGGATGCTAGGCCCGGAGGAAACTCGGTTTGCGTTAATGCAACTGTGAATGTGCGTTTTGACAGCTTACTTGAAGAGACAACTGTTGTTTATAGCGGACTGCCACAGGATACTATTTCTTTATATAAATGTGTGAGCCAGTCGGACGATCCTTGCGAACAGGTTTCAAAAACCGCGCTTAATTTAAATTATTCAGGTATTTACAGCGTTAATAATAATGAAGATGGCGTACAGCTTTTTCCACAAAACGGATTGGAAGCAAATTCGCAATATTTAGTTGAACTTACAACAGGCATACGCGGAGCGGGAATCGGCGGGGGATTTATGGAAGAAAAGATAGAGTGCGGTTCCGGCCGGTCATATTGCTTTAGATTTAAAACAAAAAATAGCACCGATCCATGCAAGATTGGTAGTTTAATTATTTCTCCTGGCAGTTATACTTCAGCGGAGATTGAAGATTTGGGTTATCTGGCAACACCAAGAGCAAAATCAGACGTTTGTCTTACTATTGATGGCTCAAGCTACACTTATTCATGGAACTCTTCAAAACCGGCGAACGCCACTATACTGTCGCAAGGTAAAAAACTTGATGGAACGCCAATGCCCCAGGCGGCGATAGTTGGCGCGCTCTCTGAAACACCGGAGAACGACCCGGCAGAAATAATTTCAAAAATTGTTAGTGAAAATGCAAGCGGTAAAGGAACCTTGACAGTAGATTTTACAGATCCGCAAGTTGTAATGTCCTGGCCGGAATGCACAACTGCCTGCGTAAATTCAACAATCGGCGCGATATTTAATACCTCAATGAATGCCGCTACATTAAATAATACAAGTATAACAATTTTAAAATGTAAAACCGAAAATTGTACAAGTTTTGATTTGCCTAACGTTTCAGGTAATATCGCGTATGACTCTTTGCAAAAAAAGGTAGAACTTACCCCATTTTCAAATTTAGAAATATCTAGATATTATTTAGTACGGCTTAATACTCAAATTATTAAAAGCACGAGCGGAGTAAGTCTTATTGGCGCTAATGAAGGCATCTATGTTTCATGGAAATTTAAAACCAGGCCTGATTTTACGCCATGTGTCATAAATAAAATAAATCTAAGTCCAGCAAAAAGAGTATTTACTTATATTCCTGAAAAGGCAGAATTTAACGCAGAGGCAATTGGCGCGCCCGATTCTTGCAACCCGCAGGGTCAGCGCTTAAATCCATATAGTTTTAATTGGGGCTGGACCAGTGGAAATATTACTATAGTTTCCTTATTAAATAATGGCGCATACAATACATTACCTTCCGGTAGTAATACTTGCAGTGATAAATGTTTAAATCTTGGCTCAAAACCCAATGTGTCTGTTTGCGGGAATAGTATAAAAGAAATTGGAGAAGATTGTGATGATGGAGGCGCACTTGATGGCGATGGATGCTCTAGCTCCTGCCAAAACGAGGGCTCAAGTTTAAATTGCGGGAATAGTATAAAAAATACAGGCGAGGATTGTGATGATGGGAATGTAGTTTCTGGTGATGGATGCTCATCTACCTGCTTAAACGAGGGCTCTACAGCAGGAAAATCAATTTGTGGCAATGCTGACACTGGAACGGGCGAGGATTGTGATTATGGAGACAGTGTCTCGGGCGACGGATGCTCCAACCAGTGTTTAAATGAAGGGACTGAAGCCGGTATTGCTTCTTGCGGAAACGGCAAAAAAGAAGCGGGCGAGGATTGTGATGATGGAAATGTAGTAAATGGCGACGGATGCTCATTCATTTGTCTTAATGAGGGAACATTTGCTCCAACCTGCGGAAACGGAATAATTAATAAAGGCGAAGATTGTGATGATAGTAACTTAATATTTGGAGACGGGTGTTCGGCGAGCTGCTTAAAAGAAGGCTCCGATTTTTCATATAGCTTCCCATCTATTTGCGGAGACAATAATTTAGGGCTAGGTGAAGAATGCGAATTCCAGCCGACTGATAACAATATTGATCCGCGCCAATATGTAGAGGCTGTAGGAAAAGGCAAGACGCCAATTAGCGCAAAAGTAAACAATGTAACAGGAAGCGCAGATACGGAAGTGCTTTGTATTTATACCAACGACAGCCAATGTCCTCTCGGCTACGGAGTCGGCGTTGATAATTGTTGTTATGAAAAACCAAGGCTTATAAATTACGTGCCGTCGATCAATCAGACAGGTGTTTGCAGAAATACGTTAATTACCTTTACTTTTGATAAATTAATGGACACCGCAAGCGGAGAAATTAGTATTGATCAGCTAAAAGATACAGATTCCTGTCCGGAAGGCAGTACGCTTAATGCTGGCTGGTGCGAAGGCGCGATACAAGCCGTCAGAAGTTCGCTTGATGATACGAATTTAAAAACAACAGAATTTATATTTAATATTTCAAGTATTTTAAAACCCAACCTTACATATAGGGTTTTGGTTAAGAATTTTAAATCAAAAACAGGGGTAAGGTCCATAGATGGCGGATGGCAGTTTACTACTGCATCATATGTTTGCACAATGGATGTGGTTGATGTCTCTCCAAATCCATTAATTTTTGATAAACAAGTTCAAGTAAAACAGGCGGTAGCCAAGGGGATATCGCTTGTAGGAGGAGAACAGCAAATTTCAAGCGTGCCTGGTTCCTATTCTTGGACTTGGGAATGGTCCAATGCACCAAAGAAATACATAACGGTAACGCAAAATTTAACTTCGCCGGATATTGCGAATGTTTCCTCAAAGCAGGAAAATGGTGAAGAGGTTTTAACGGCTAAAGCGGACATTACAGACGATTTGGGTCTGGGAGGCAATACGAGCGTTATTGGTAGCGCAAGAGTGATTGTGTTTTTATGTGAAAATCCATGGGGCGTTGAGTTTCCGAGTGGTCGCCTTTCACCATTTAGCGACCCGAATTTTAATTTCAGTACATATTATTGCCGGGACGACAAAACTTTATTACCTTATTTAAATACAGTCAGCATTACGCCTGTTGATCCGGAAATTTTAAGAGAATACTTATTTACCAATCCGGATACAGGCGATGCAATAGGAGTTAGGGTTTATCCGAATTCTTTGCATTATTCTGCTTTAAAGTGGTATCAAAGTAAAAATTTTGCTGGCAATCCGGCCTCAACAAAAGTAGATGGTTATAATGGGATAATTGACGGCCGTTCAACTTATATAAACGCCGCCAATCATACAGCAAGTAATTTTACAAATATTTTTGTTATTTCATATAATCAAAATGCAAGTCTGGCAATGCAAAATATTTATAAACAATTTATAAATAACTGGGTTTTTAATACAAACTTACTTGAAGCAAACTCAAGAATATGCGAATTAAGCGGTACGTCTTGCGTTAGTAATCTTGATTGTGGAAATAGTGATTTTTGCTTCGCAGAAAAAGATAAATTAACAAGAGACGTTTTGAGGATAGAGAATTTTAATGACATAGCGGATTTATTAGAAAATTATAAACAACAAAATAATATTTATCCTCAGCTTTTATCCGGAAGTTTCTTGCGGGGATTTTCTGTAAGTACCTGGCCTTCATGGCAGGCGGCGCTTGGAAACGATTTGGGTAAGGCTTTGCCTTCGGACCCTTTGAATAAACATAAAAATTGCGAAATAAGCAGGCTTTGTAGCGTGAGTAATAAAACGTGTCATATGGATGAGGATTGTAGTACAGGAGAATCTTGTTTACCTGAAACAACTCTTTGTTGGAATGGAGAGATAGGAGAATATCAATGCACTTTTGGTTCGCATGTTTATCAATATAAAAATATATCGCAAGACAATTATCAGATTGCAAGCGATTTTGAATTTATGAACGGTAACGCTTGGTGGGCTCCTTCCGGAGTTTTAGATCCAATAGAACCGACAATAGATCCAAATCAAGCGACGGACAATTTTAAGGTAAGCGGATCCTGTATTTATGAAACTATTGGTACATCATTAACTTGTGGCGATGGTATTGTAGGACAAAATGAAGAGTGTGAAAAGGGCCAAGAAAATTATGAACCATGCACAGCTGGCGGAAAAACGGGTTTTAGAAAATTAACCTGCAATCCGGCAGGTTCACCGGATGGATGTTTCTGGAACCATAGCGCAATATGCCAGACCGGTCAATGCGGAGATGGGGTAGTACAGTCGCCAGAGTATTGCGATGACGGACAGAAGAACGGGGCATACGGATATTGTAATACTTCTTGTAGTGAACTTGCGGGATATTGCGGGGACGGAACAAAGAATGGAAGTGAGCAATGTGATTTGGGCGCAAAGAAAAATGGCAGTTATAATTCTGGATGCTCTTGGGATTGTAAATTACCTGGGCCTATGTGTGGAGACGGTATTGTGGATATAGGACAAGAAAAATGTGATGGAAATGTAGAAACAAGTACAATGGGTTGTACGATTAATCAGGATGGCTATCCAACGCAAAAGATTAGAACTTGCGATGAAAAATTATGCACATGGAATTCCTGGAGCGCTTGTCTGCCGGCGGGAGTTTGCGGTAATGGAATAAAAGAAGGAACTGAAATTTGTGATGATGGAGATGGTTTAAACACAAATACTTGTACGAATGATTGCAAACTGGCAATTTGCGGAGATGGATATATAAGGAGCGGATACGAATTTTGTGATAATGGGATAACGAATGGTATCGTTTGCAAGCCAGGTTATGGGTTAACCTGCAACTATTGTGGATATACCTGTAATATCGTTACAGCAACTGGAGATTTTTGCGGAGACGGAATACAGAATGGAAATGAAGAATGTGATGGAGGTGATTTTGGAGGATTAGATTGTGGGAGTTTCGGATTGATTGGGGACGGCTTAACATGCTCGTCTAATTGTACAGTAGATACTAATGCATGTAGCTATCTTGGAACTCCTATCTAATAACCTATTTGCGGTAATGGAATAAAAGAAGGCTTAGAGGTATGTAATGATAGAGGAAAAAATAATTTTTTTATAATAAATTAAATTTACGAAATTGTGCGCAGAAAATAGTTTTTTTAAAAAATTATTTTCTGCCTATTTCTAACAGGTTATGCCAGATACAAATATACCGAATAATTTACCTATAGAAGGTAAAAATTTATTGGATAATGTAGTTAAGGCTCAGGCCGATCCTGCCGGAGAAAATTTTCAAACAACAGATAGTAACCCGCCAAAGCCAACTAATCCAGAAACGGAGGATATTTTTTCTGACGTTGCGGAAGCTCCGCCGGTAAGCGCTAAGCCCCAAGGGGATATAGAGAAAAAAGCAGAAGAACAGAATTTGGATAGACCACAAGAGCTAGCATCTTTGGAGACCCCGCATCAGGGTTTTAAAAAAGTATTAATTACGATTTTATCATTGGTTGTTATGGCTGGTCTTTTAGTGGGCGGTGGGTATTGGGTTTACACTCAGTTTTTACGCCCGGCTCCGTTAAATCCGAATCTTAATATTAATGTAAATTCAAATAAATTGCCCGCAACACAAACAAACCAGCAAGTAGAAGAACAGGTAAATGCGGTCCCGCTAGATAGTGATAATGATGGATTAACTGACGCGCGGGAGATTGAACTTGGCACAGATCCAAAAAATCCCGACACTGACGGAGATAGGTTGTTTGATAGAGAAGAGGTTGAAGTTTATAAAACTGACCCCTTAAATAAAGATACTGACGGCGATACTTTTGAAGATGGCGCCGAAGTGCAGGCTGGTTACGATCCAAAAGGACCGGGGAAATTGATTTTGATTCCAGCAGGGGAATAGAATATAAAAAATTTCTAATTCACCTAATTCACCTAAGGTCTAATAAAATGTCAAATGCAAAAGGTCAAATGACAAATAAATAATTATTTATTTTTGAATTATTGAATTGGATTTTTTGAATTTTATTAGGTGAATTAGAAATTAGGTGAATTATGAATTGAATTTATGTCTAACGAACAATCAAAAAATAAAGAACAAATAAAACAAGCACAGCCGGACACCGGGGTTAAGTTTACTGTTATGCCCCAAGAATTTCGCGCTATTTCGTCAAAAGTAAAAATACCTAAATGGTTTATTTTTGCAGGAGCAGGCGTCGGAGTATTAATTATTGCCGTAGTAATCGGAGTTGTTGTTTTTAGTGGCGGAAAAGAAGGTAAGATTATTGTTGAGGCGCCGGAAGAACCCGTAGAAGCAATTCCAGAGACGCCACAAGAGGTGGTAACTACTACGCCCGGAGGTCTTTCTACGCCCATAGAAGAGCCGGTGAAAGTTCCTGCTACGCCCGAGGAACCTGTTGGTGCCCTGGTGCAAGGGACTGATTCTGACGCGGATGGTTTAACGGATAAAGAAGAGGCGCTATTTCAGACTGATACGACAAGGCCAGACACCGATTCTGACGGATTTTTAGACGGAAATGAAGTTTTTAATTTATATAATCCCGCAGCAGTTGCGCCAGTAGGACTTCTAGAATCAGGCATAGTGCGTCTTTACCGCAATGCCACAGAGGGTTATAATATTTTTTATCCTTCACTCTGGTCAACTTCGAGCACATCTGATACGAGTATGGTAAGTTTTCTATCAGACGATACCGAAAGTATAAATATAAAAGTAGTAGAAGCGCCTGAAGCGATTACTTTGCGGAGCTGGTACATAAGCGAATATCCGGAAAAAGATATAAATAAATTGCAATCATATACCAATAAACAAGGTTATCGCGGACTGCAAGATGCTGACCGGCTTAATACTTATATAAAAGAAGCCGGAAAGGTTTTTATTATTAACTATTCTTTAGGCGGAACAAATAAAATTTGGTATAGGCGTTTATATGATATGATGTTGAATAGTTTGAAAATAGAATAGCGTTCATTATTAAGTTTCTATTTTAATGTATGATTAATCTTGACGTTAACGGGGGAGTAAGGGGATTATCGGAAGAATTAAAAAAATTAGAAAAAGCTTTTTTTAAAGAATTTAAAAAAGATGGGAATATCTCCATTGCTTTTGTAGATGGCGCGACAAGCAAGAAATTAAATAAGACATACCGTGGAAAAAATAAACCGGCTAATATTTTGACGTTTGTATATAATGATGATGATTCATTGGGAGAAATAATTTTGTGTAAAGACGAGCTAAAATATTTTGCTACAGAAAATAATATTTCTATAAAAAAAGCGGCAGCTTATTTAATTATTCATGGAGTCTGCCATATTTTTGGCTTTACGCATAAAATTAATAAAAAAGCTCTTCAAATGGAAAAGATTGAGATGAAGATAAGAAAAATGATAAAAATATGAAGAATAAAATGTTGCGGAGTATCAGCAGTGCGTTAAAAGGTCTTGGGATTCTTTTAAAAGAAGAAAGAAATTTTAGGATACAGACTATTGTTGCAATAGTCGTTGTTGTATTAATGAATATTTTTCCGCTATCTATAGTTGAGAAGGGAATATTGCTTTTGTTAATTATAATCATCCTAGTTCTTGAAATGTTTAATAGTATAATGGAGCGGCTTTTAGATATTTTTAAACCCAGAATGCACGGTTATGTAAAAGATATAAAAGATATCGCCGCAGGAACTGTTCTAGTTTCTGCTGTTGGCGCGACAATAGTGGGTACTATTATTTTTTACCCGCATTTAAAAGTTTTTTTGACGTTTCTTTATAGATAATCTAAAATACTGATAGATATGCCCGATAAGACCAACTTTGATTTTATCGCGCAAAGCGCGATAAAGAGAAATAGGACTTTTTATTGGGTAAGCTTAAAATTAAAATGGATGACTTTGTAGTTTTTTTTAACTTCTAAAGGGTGATTTTCAAAGTTGTCTTACTGGGTATGCAAGAAAATATTATAGTTGGCCTTGATGTCGGATCCCGTTCAATCAAGATGGCGGCAGGCGAGATTGTCGCCGCAGGAGACAAAGAACAGCTCCATATTTTAGCAGCAGTGGAGGTTTCGTCCGAGGGCATAAAAAAAGGAGTGATTTCTAATGTGGAAGATGTTATAAGTAGCATCTCTATTTGTCGTGATAAATTAGAACGGATGATGAGTACACCCATAGAACGCATTTATGCATCTGTGAATACAAATCAATTGCTTTGTCAGGAAACAAGGGGTCTTGTCGGTGTAGGAAAACCAAATGGAGAGATTATCGGAGAAGATACGTTTCGTGCTTTGGAACAGGCGCAGACAGTTGTGAGGCCGTCTAATTATGAAATTTTACATGTTATACCAAGGGGCTATTCGGTTGATGGCCAGCCTAACATAAAAGATCCTATCGGAATGACTGGTATACGGTTGGAAGTTGACGCATTTTTAATACAGATGCCATTAACTCATCTAAAAAATCTGACAAAATGTATCCATAGAACAACAATGGAAATTGATGATGTTGTTTTGGGGATTTTGGCAAATGCCGAAAGTTTATTGACTGCGAAGCAAAAAGATTTTGGCGCGGCGGTTATAGATATTGGCGCAGCTACAACAGGTCTGGCGGTTTACGAAGAAGGAGACTTGATACATTTGGCAGTTTTGCCGATAGGTTCTGATTATATAACGCAGGATATAAATCTTTGTTTTAAAATTTCTCTTGAGATTGCGGAGAAATTAAAAATAAAATACGGTTCAGCTTCTCCGAAAAATGTATCTAAAAAAGAAGAGATAAATCTTGCCAACGAGGGGTATGGCGAGGAAGAGATTATTTCCCGTAAGGCATTAACAGAAATAATCGAAGCTAGAGTTGAAGAAATATTTTCAAAGGTAAACACTGAGCTTATAAAAGTGGGAGTGGCCGGGCTTTTGCCTGCGGGAGCTGTTCTTTGCGGAGGCGGGGCAAAATTGGAAGGTATTGTAGATCTGGCAAAAAAAGAACTAAGACTCCCGGTTACTATTGGATATCCGTTGGACGTTTCCAGCGTTTCCGAAAAAATTAGCGATCCTTCTTTTTCAACTGCAATCAGTTTGGTAAAATGGGGAAGCTTGAATCAGGATTACTCGGTTGATACTGTAAAAAAAATAATGAATAAAATAAAAGGTTTCGTCGGAAAAGGCCTCGGTATCTTACGGGGTGGATTTAAGAGTATTTGGAAGTAAAATAAATTGTTATATTGTTAAATTGTTATATTGCTGGCACGTCTTTGCTTTCTGGATAAATTTATTAAATGGCAAGCAATCGCCAAAGGCGGTTAAGTAGGAATATCAATAGCAAAATTACGTAATTAATTACGTAATTTTTTATTTTACCCTGTTAAATCCGATAAGGTCGGTGCGAAGCAATTTAACGGGGTGAGCAAAAAATGTGTTCAATCGAGTTGACGCGGTTTCGTATGGTTGGTAAACTAGAATAAATGGAGGAAGTTATAATTAAATCTATATAATATAATATGCCAGAAGTAAAACCTGATATAGAAACCTTTGCTAAAATAAAAGTTGTGGGTATTGGCGGCGGCGGCGGTTCTGCTATAAATAGGATGATAAACAGCAAGATAAAGGGAGTAGAATTTTTAGCCATTAATACTGACGTGCAAGCGCTTCATTTTTCAAAAGCAAATAAAAAAATAAATATAGGGAAACAGATTACGAGAGGACTCGGCGCAGGCATGGATCCTGAACTTGGCAAGAAAGCAGCTGAAGAAAATCAAAATGAAATACGCGAATCATTAAAAGATTCGGATATGGTTTTTATTACCTGTGGGCTTGGTGGAGGAACCGGTTCGGGAGGAAGTCCTGTTGTGGCTCAGATAGCTAAGGATTCCGGCGCGCTTACGGTTGCTGTTGTAACAAAACCTTTTTCATTTGAAGGCGTACAAAGAAAAGAAATTTCAGAAAAAGCATATGAGGCGCTTTCGCAGGTAGTTGATGCAATAATCACTATTCCTAATGATAGAATATTGCAGATAGTCGAAAAAAAGACTTCTCTAATGGATGCTTTCGATATTGTAGATGATGTCCTGCGCCAGGGAGTTCAGGGAATATCAGAGCTCATAACTGTTCCTGGACAAATTAATGTTGATTTTGCCGATGTAAAAAAAATTATGAAAGAAGCAGGTACCGCCCTTATGGGGATTGGAAAAGGAAGCGGGGAGAATAGAGCCACAGAGGCTGCAAAAGCTGCTATTCAATCGCCACTTTTGGAAACCGCAATTGACGGTGCGAAGGGAATTCTCTTCAGTATTACCGGTGGCGCTGATTTGGGTATGAATGAAGTCTCGGAAGCGGCAAAAATTATAACTCAAAATGCTGATAGTGATGCGAGGGTAATCTGGGGAACGGTTATTGATGAGTCGCTAAAAGACGAAGTAAAAATTACAGTAATAGCAACCGGTTTTGGAGGTATGAAAATTTCGAAGCCCAGTCAAAATAACGCGAGCTTTTATCCGCAACCGGATTTTATAAAAAAGAGTGAACCGTCAGTGCGTCCTACTAAGAAAGAAGAACCAAGGAAAGAAAATTTTAAAGTTAGCGAAATCCGCGATGACGAAGAAGATGAGGAGGATGTAAGTGAAATAGACATTCCTGCGTTTTTGCGAAAGAAAATGTAGATAGTTTATAAAATATAATTTTAACACCTCACCAAATATATTGGTGAGGTGTTTTGTTTTTAATTATTTTTTATAGATGTGGTATAATTATAAAAAGTATATAGCATTTTATAATTTTTTTAATTATTTTACATTTGAATACTTTAATATTAAATTATTCAAAAATTTATTATGAGAACTGATACAACAAAAGATGTCCAATCGCTTTTAGAAGAAAATATAAAGCTTTCAAAAGCTATTCTGCATTCAACGGAAAAAACTCGGAAGGCCTTGCAGTGGATGAAGATAATGTCGCTTTTGCGGATTGTTATAATTATAATACCTATTATTTTGGCATTAATATATATACCACCATTTTTGAGCCAATTTTCAGAAACATTTGGTAGTTTTTATGGCGGAGAGCAGTTTAATGTTCTGCAACAATTACAAAATTTTGGCGGAAACACATTGAATAGTATTTTAAAATAGAAATATATGTTAAAACACTTGAAAAGAGAGTATTACAATAAAGCAAAAAATTTTAAGATTGTTATCGGGGTTATTTTAATAATCTTCGCTAGTTTTATTTTTGGTCTGGCGGGAGGTATTATAGCGCCACAGCTGAATAGCGATTTTTTTAATTGGATTGGCAATTCGTTACAAGGAGAAGATATATTGGCGCAACAACAAATTAGCGAGAAAGTCATAAAAGCATTAGTTGAGGAAGATGCCGCAGCCGTAAAAGCGGTAGGCAAGGTTTTTAATTCAACCGTTAGTATAGTAATCAGTAAAGATCTTAGTGATTACTATAGCCAAACCGGGCCATATATTCTTCCATTTGAATTTTATACGGAACCGAAACAAGACGGCGAACCGACTATTCCACAGAAAACAGAAATAGGCGGAGGTTCCGGATTTATTATTTCACGGGACGGACTTATTCTAACCAATAAGCACGTTGTTTCCGATGCTAATGCGGAATATTCCGTTATTTTATCTGATGGTACTAAATATGAGGCCAAAGTTTTAGCGATAGATCCTTTGATGGATTTGGCTGTTTTAAAAATTGATGCAACTAATCTTCCGGAAGCGGTTTTTGGTGATTCTGATACCTTGGCCTTAGGGCAAACAGTTATTGCAATAGGCTATAGTCTGTCACGGTATCAAAATAGCGTAACCAAAGGCATAGTCTCCGGTACAGCCCGCCATATTAGTGCTGAAGGCGAAACGATTGACGAAGCGATACAAACGGATGCGGCAATAAATCCGGGCAATTCCGGTGGGCCACTTATTAATTTAAAAGGGGAAGTAATAGGTATAAACACGGCTATAAATCTTGAGGGACAGCTTATTGGATTTGCGATTCCCTCAAACAGCGCAAAACAAGTTGTAGAAAGCGTAAAAAAGTTCGGGAAGATAGTAAGGCCTTGGATCGGGGTACGTTATATAATATTAAATGAACAAATTAGCGCAGACAATAATTTCCCGTCAAACTACGGCGCGCTGCTTTTAAAGGGCTCTTTGCCGACCGATTTGGCCGTTATACCCAGTTCGCCGGCTGATAAGGCGGGGCTGGAAGAAGGAGATATTATTTTGGAGATTGGCGGCGCAAAAATTACCGAGAACTCTTCACTTGCAAAAATGATTAGCAGATACGATGTTGGCGATACTGTAATTTTGAAGATTTTACGCAAAGGAGAAGATATGAATGTCTCCGTCAATTTGGAAGAATATGGAAAAAAGAACTAAAATTATTTGTACTATTGGGCCGGCAACAGAAAGCTCGGCCATTTTGAGTATGCTTATAAAAATCGGTATGAACATCGCCCGACTAAATTTTTCGCACGGTACGCATGATAGTCATAAAAAGCTAATAAAAAACATAAGAGTCGTAGCAAAAAAGAATAAAACAGCTATTGGGATTATTGCGGATTTGCAAGGGCCAAAAATCCGTTTAGGAGAAATGAAAAAAGAAATAAATTTGAAAAAAAACGAAAAGTTAATTTTAACAACGGAAAAAATCAAACAAGTAAAAAACAATATTTTGAAAATCGAAGTAACTTATAATAAATTGCATAAAGACGTAAAAACAGGTGATAAAATTTTGATAAATGACGGGTTGGTGGAACTTGTGGTGCAAAAGGTGTGGGGGAAACAAATATTTTGCAAAGTGAAAAATGATGGGCTTATTTCGTCGCACAAAGGAATGAATTTTCCTGATAGTAAAATCAGTTCTTCCTCGCTTACGGTAAAGGATAAGAAAGATTTGTTTTTTGCAATGAGCCAAGAGGTTGATTTTGTTGCCATTTCTTTTGTCAGGTCGGAGAAAGATGTTATTTATTTAAATAAATTAATAGATAAATTCGCCAAAAAACTAAAAGTTAAAAAACCGAGAACAATTGCCAAAATAGAAAAAGGAGAAGCGTTGGAAAATTTTGCAGGTATATTAAAGCATGTAGACGGCATTATGGTTGCAAGGGGAGATTTGGGAATAGAAATATTCGCGGAAGATGTGCCCCTCCGCCAAAAAGAAATAATTGCTCTTTGTCGGCAGAGCGCCAAGCCGGTTATTATCGCAACGCAGATGCTGGATTCTATGATACGTAATCCGCGTCCTACCAGGGCTGAGGTTTCTGATGTGGCGAATGCGGTGATGGATAATGTTGATGCGGTTATGCTCTCGGGTGAGACTGCTAGTGGTAGATATCCAAAGGAAGCCGTAGAGATGATGTCAAAAATAATAAAAGAAACAGAAGATTCGCCATATGATGATGTTAATATTATTGGTGGTTACGGACAGAATAAAGAAGATGGACTGGGGAAATCGGTTAATATTTTAATTAGAGAAACCGGGATAAAGCAGGTGGTGGATTTGTCCAGCACGGATTTATATAGATATGTTAGTAAATGGCGTCCGGAAGCGGAAGTTTTTAGAGCAACAAAAGAAAATGATTTATATCCGCTTTTATTTTGGGGTGTAGAACCGATTATTGCAGAAATAAAAGATATAAAAAAAATTATAAGCCAATTGAATGGGGCTAAAAAGTTAAAGAAAAAGTTTATTTTGCTTTCGGGCGAGGATAAGTTAGAAATAATTGATTAGCCGAGCAATTAAATCGAGTTAATTATAGAAATATCGTTTTTGCGGTATTTTTTAATTTTGGATTGACTTTTTTTTAAAAATATGCTTAAATTAGAGTAAGCAGCTCATTGAAAAAGAGGAGGAGTGAAATGAATAATAACTTATCAAAACTACGGTCGGCGTTTTATATGCTCTTATTGTTTGTTCTTTTTGTTGTTGTCTACCAGTGGTGCTTTTTCAAAGAAGAAGCTATAGTTGATATTTCTCTTAGCGAATTTAAGGAAGCGGTTGAACAGGAAAAGGTAAAATCTCCGATTACGACTCAAGGACGAGACATCACCGGACAATATAAAAATGGCACAAAATTTAAAAGTTTTAATGAAGCCGACTCTCCTTTGAATGATTTTTTGCGCAAGCACAATGTTCTGCAGATTGTAAAAAAAGAAGAAGGGCCATCGGTATTGAGCAGTCTGCTGTATAGTTTTTTACCAATAATAATTTTGATTGTGGTTTTTATATTTTTTATAAAAAGAGCGCAAGGTCAGGCAGGGCAAGCAATGAGTTTTGGTAAGGCTAAAACTTATGAACCGCAAAATAAAGATAAAATTACTTTTGCTGATGTTGCCGGGATTGATGAGGCAAAAGAAGAGCTTCAGGAGATTGTGGATTTTTTACGCCATCCAAAGAAATTGTCGCGTTTAGGCGGAAAAGTTCCAAAGGGCGTGCTTTTGATGGGCGCTCCGGGAACAGGTAAAACGCTTTTGGCTAGAGCTGTTGCCGGCGAAGCGGATGCCAGGTTTTATTCTATTGCCGGTTCGGAGTTTGTAGAAATGTTTGTCGGTGTTGGCGCATCTCGAGTTCGCGATTTGTTTAAAACAGCAAGACAAAATATTCCCTGTGTTCTTTTTATTGATGAAATTGACGCCGTTGGCAGGCATAGAGGTGCCGGCTATGGCGGAGGCAATGACGAGCGCGAGCAAACGTTAAATCAGATTTTGTCGGAAATGGACGGTTTTGCGCATGATGACGCTATCATTATTATTGCCGCCACAAATAGACCAGATGTTCTTGATCCAGCGCTTTTGCGTCCAGGTAGATTTGACAGGCAGGTTGTTGTAGCAATGCCCGATATTAAAGGTAGAGAAGCTATCCTTAAGGTTCATGCTAGGGGTAAAATAATTAGTAAAGATGTTGATTTTTCCAAAATCGCCAGAGGAACCGCTGGTTCTTCTGGGGCTGACTTGGAAAACCTTTGCAACGAAGCTGCGCTTGTTGCCGCCAAGAGAGATAAAAAAGCGATTCAGCAAGATGATTTTGAATATGCGAGAGAAAAGATTTTGATGGGTAAAGAAAAACCAATGGTAATTTCTGAGGAAGAGAGAAGGGTAATTGCCGTTCATGAATCAGGGCACGCCCTATTGCATCTTAAGTGTACAAGAACAAATAAATTGCATAAGGTTTCCATTATTCCCCGTGGAATTGGTGCGCTTGGCGTAACCTTGAGTTTACCGGAAGAAGACAGATTTTTGATGAGCAGATCCCAAGCAAGAGAAGAAGTGTTTGTTTATTTGGGAGGCAGAGCGGCAGAAGATGTCATTTTGGGAGAAATTACCAGTGGCGCTTCAAATGATTTAGAAAGAGCGACCGAGTTTATCAAAAATATGGTTGGTAAGTGGGGAATGGACGAAATTATTGGATTAGCTTCATTTAGCTCAAGTGGCGCAAGTCCGTTTTTAGGGAAGTCTCTTGCTCTGCATGAAGGTATGAGTCAAGGAATGCAGTATAAAATTGAAAAGCGGATTAAAGAACTTTTGGATCAATATTATGAGAAAGTTAAGGAGATAATCAGTGATTCAAAAGATAAGCTAAATACTTTAATAGATACGCTTTTGGAACGCGAGACCTTAAACGCTGAAGAGGTTATAGCGATTTTGGAGGGATAGAGTAATAATTTACCTCTGGTTAAATCCAGAGGTTTTTTGTTATAACAATTTTTCCTCCCCTTTCTAAGGGGAGGTTAGGAGGGGTTTTGAAGAGAATCAGTCCAAGCTAAAATAATTGACAAAACTATTAAAATATGTTAATATGTTATAAGTATTTTATGAAGGAGAAACTACATATTAAATCTAATGCCAAAGCATCAAGACCATGGAAAGTAAACGAGCATTTTTTTGATAAATGGAATTCAGACATGGCGTATATTTTGGGTTTTTTCTGCGCAGATGGCTATATGTGTAAGAATCGGCGTGGCTCTTGTTTTATCGCTTTTAGCATAACAGATAAAGAGCTATTGATAAAAATTGCGAGCTATTTAGGTACAGGACATAAAATTTCTGTCAGAAACTATCCGGAAAAAAATTGGAAACCTGCTTGGCGTTTGCAAATAGGCAGTAAGGTTATATACAATAAGCTTTTATCTTTTGGAATAACAGAAAAAAAGTCATATAGGATAAAAATACCCAAAATTCCTAAAGAATGTATAGCAGATTTTATTCGTGGTTATTTTGATGGGGATGGTAATATTCAGTTTGGATTATATGCCAGACAAAATAGAGTTAAAAAATCGCCCATTTTATTTACTAGATTTGTTAGTTGTAGTAGAGGAATGCTTGAAGATATAGCTAGCCAGCTTTATAAAGACGCAGGAATGAGAGTAAAAAAAGTTTATTCTGATTCAAATGCTTGGCGGCTTGACTATAGTAATAGAGATAGTGTAAGATTTTATAATTACATTTATAAAAAAGACACGAATATATTTCTTGAAAGAAAAAAACGAATTTTTGAAAAATATTTATCAATTTATGGACCGGTAGCTTAGTTGGCTAAAGCGCTGCCCTGTCACGGCAGAGATCGCGGGTCCGAGTCCCGTCCGGTCCGCCATCAAAAAATCCAACCTTGCGTTGGGTTTTTTGATTGGGTACACTATAAGGATATGATTATTTCCGACAAAATCTACGGAGAATTTGAAATAAGCGAGCCGGTGCTCGTTGATTTAATAAATTCACGTGCCCTGCAGAGATTGAAGGGAATTGCCCAATTCGGTCCGCCGGAAGAGTTTTATCATCAAAAAGGGTTTATGAGATATGAACATTCTGTCGGGGTATTTTTGTTATTGCGAAAATTAGGCGCCAGCCCGGGAGAACAGATTTCCGGACTTTTGCATGATGCCTCGCATACAGCTTTTTCTCATGTTATAGATACTGTTTTAGGAGATCCAAGTATTGAGGATTTCCAGGATAAAAATCATCTGGAGAGATTGTTGAAATCTGATATAAAGCCGATTTTGGAAAAATACGGGATTGATATTTATGAGATTGCAGATTGTGAAAGTTTTGTCCTTTTGGAATGTAATGCTCCTAACCTTTGCGCCGATCGCATAGATTATACTTTGCGTGAATTGGCAATTTGCGAAAATATAAAATTGGCAAAAGAATTGGCAAACAATTTAATGATTTATGACAATAAGATAATATTCAAAAATTTAGGATTAACAAGGCAATTCGCCGATATTTATTTGCGCTATAACCGTGAACATTGGAGCGGGTTTGAAGCTGTTTCAAGATATTATCAGTTGGCCCAGATATTAAAAGAAGCGTTTCTAAAGAAATATTTAGACATGAAAGATATTTGGGGGGAGGATAAAGAGTTGATAGACAAGATATATAAAAGTGGCGATGTTCTGCTTATTACCAAGCTTGAGGCAATGCGAGACAAAGAAACAACTGTCAGATTTGGAATTTTACACTCAAAAAAGTTTCGGTATGTTGACCCGCAAATTTTATTTGATGATAAAGTCCAGCGACTATCCGCATTGGACAAAAATTATGCAGATATGCTAAATTTTGAAAAAATAAAAGCTAATAAGGGTATGAAAATATGACTAAAATATTATTACATATTTGTTGCGGGCCGTGCGCTACGCATCCGGCAACAGTTTTAAGCCAAGAATATGAGGTGATTGGTTATTTTTATAATCCAAATATATGGCCATATGAAGAATGGTTAAAGCGATATGGGGCATTTAAAAAATTTTGTGAGGAAAGCGAAGCAATATCTGATTATTTTCCGAAGATAAAATCCCCCCTAACCCCCCTTTTACAAAGGGGGGAAGAAGAGATTTCCCCTTGGGGAGGGGGAGAAGGGGGATGGGAAGAAGAGTATAAAATAGAACATCAAAAATATTTAGAAAGCGTGAAGGGTTACGAAAAAGAGCCAGAAGGCGGAAAAAGGTGTCCGCTTTGTTTTACTTTGAGATTGGATAAGGCAGCAAAATTTGCCAGTGATAACTTGATTGATATTTTTGCGACAACGCTAACCATTGGAAGAAATAAACGGCCAGAGATTATAAATTCGATCGGGCAAATATCCGCAGATAAATATGGAATAAAATTTTATGAAGCGAATTGGAAAAAACAGGATGGCGCGTTAAAGGGAAAACATATTTCTGATGAACATGAACTTTATCGCCAGCACTATTGCGGATGTGAGTTTAGCCTGTAGCTAATTAGCTAGTTAGCTTTTTAGGATTTGTATTACTGCGCCGCGAAGCGGCGCAGATCCTAAGTAGCTAAAAGCCAAGAAACTGATTTTATGAAATTAGAAGATTTTGATTATAGTTTACCAAAAGAGCTAATTGCTAAAAAGCCGGCAAGTCCCAGGGACTCGGCCAAGCTTTTAAGATACAATAGGTTGAACAAAAAATGTGTTCATTCGCGATTTGATGAGATTGTATGTTTTTTGCAAAAAGGAGATGTTTTGGTTTTGAATAATACGCGCGTTATCCCGGCACGACTAATAGCAAAAAGAATTGATACTGATGGCAAGCTTGGAAGAAAATTTAAAATATTATTATTGGAGGAAAAAAAATT
>JAHINX010000052.1 GCA_018895765.1 Patescibacteria group bacterium | reverse complement strand
AGGTAGGGAATTTTAGCGATTTGATTTTTTCGCTGTCTATAAGAAAAATAATTTTTCCTCCGTCCACACTGTTTCGCGCTAATCTATCAGGGTGCCAAGCTAAAATTCCTTCAGCTTCATTTCGCTCAATCCGTTCAAGCATTTGGTTAAAAACAGGCCTGCCCGGTTCTTTGGCGGTTTGTGATTCTGTAAAAGTATCAACAATATCTAAACGCTCTCGCTGGGCAAATTCTAAAAGCGCGGTTTTTTGTGCTTCGAAAGATAAAATTTACCGGTCGGCTTCATCAGTTGATTTACGAATGTAAAGAAAATATTTTGTCATAGTTTTAAAATTAAAACTAATTATCGTTTTGCTCCGCTTCTGGCGGAAAAAAAGATTGGCTATTCCGCCATAGGCGGAATGCGTTGTGGTGCCTGTCCGCCTTTGGCGGACAACGCTGAACCGCATTTTGCGCGAACGCGAAGTGTATATAAATCCTGAAAATGAATGGAAAATACTATATAATTTACCTGCCGACCTGTCCGCCGAATTGGCGGGAGCCCGAGCCAAAGGCGAGGGCGAGGCAGAACCTACAATGTGGCTCCGTGTCTTGGACCAAATCCGAACTTACTTCCGGAATACAAATCTTTAACTTTACCGGAAACAAGGTTCTGGCGAAGCTAGGTTCTTATTTCAAGGAAAATCCGTAAGCGGATTTTGAATAGATTTCGTCCATTGTTTCCGCCCACTTCCGCTTCGCTTTGGCGAGCAAAACAGAAACATTTTCTCTACATTTTTTAATCACCCCCATCGCAAAATTTTTTTCAATTAAGGAAACGAAAATTTTTCTGTTTTGATATTCCGCTTTTGGCGGAATGGCGGAAACGCTCCCACCCCAAACGCGCCTACGGCGCGGAGAGAGCAAAAGGGCAAAAATTCCTTCCCCCCAACCCCCTTCCTTTTTGCCCTTTTGCTTTTCGGGCAGAGACCGATTTTTTTCGGCGGATAGACTTTTTAGTCGCCCTTGCCCCACGCCACCCGTGCGCGGGCGACATTAAGGAACTCCCTATAATATCGTTGACCTTTTTGACTTTTTCATATAACATAGTAATAGAAGGGATATGTATATTATATTACAATCCTTACATTATAATAATATATCTATATTAAACCAATGTCAACAATAGGTCAAAATATAAAGCGGTTACGGAAAGAAAAAGGTATATCTCAAGACAAGCTTTCCAAGCTTGCAGACGTTTCTTTAAATACAGTGGTTAAGCTTGAATTAGATCGGAGTCCAAATCCTACTCTGGGTACTATAAAAAAACTAGCTAAAGCTTTTGATATTTCTATTGATAAGTTGGTTAATAGATAAAAGATATTTATATAATTTTATGGCCCGCTCATCAGTGCATTATGCAGACAATAAAACAAATAATATATTAAAAGCGCTACATAATAAGTTACGTCCTGCTGGCATGCCTGTTCAAAGAGTTGAATATATTATTGAACTTTTGCTTTTGAGAATTTTTGAGGTTAAGTTAAAGCAGGACAAGGAGTTTGTGCCATTGAGAAAATTATTTGCAGGCGATAATTATAGGTTGTTATTTTCTCATCTTTTGTCGTTAAGTGGCAAACAAGCCTTAAGCAAATTGAATAAAAATATTTTTCCTTATTATGAAAATATTCTCAGTAAAGCAAGAAATGTATTTAAAAAGAATCCACCCCAAAAGGTACAGGATCAACTTGTGCTAATAGAGGAAGTTTTTTCAAATTCTAGTTTTACCAATAATGTAAAAACAGGAAATCTTTCAGAGATTCTTAGTTTAGTGGATGATATTGACGAAAAGCGTCTTTTGAAAACAGATTTGCTGGGCGACGCTATTGAATCGGCTTTATCAGAGCAGGGAGGAACAAAAGATGTCGGACTCTACAGAACTCCAGACCATATTCGCCATATGATGGTTGTAATGGCTGATCCTAGCTTTAAGGATATTATTTTTGACCCTGCCTGCGGAACAGGCGGTTTTTTATTTGATTCATTTCAGTATGTTTTGGAAAAAGTCAGCAAAGACAGAAAATGGCCCGGTGAAAAAGCGCATCCCGAAATAAAAAAATATTTAGATGCTTATTTAAAAAAAATTGATGCAAAAATGCCAAGCGCCAATTTAGCAAACACTTTTTATAGGATCGGTATTTCCGGAATAGAATATCTTGGAATGATACGAAAAATGGCGGCGATAAATTTATACATTCGCGGGCTTAATCCGCAAAATATTGAACAGGGCGATTCTCTTGATATGTTTGATCCCGGCGTTGATACTGGGACAAAGTCTGTTGTTATCGCTAATCCGCCTTTTGGTGCAAAACTTGATCAGGACGCTTATCCAAATGTCTGGGAAGAATATCCAAAAACAGATAGCACCACGCTTTTTGTAAAGCTGATGTTTAATCATCTAAAAAAGGGTGGGCGATGTGCGGTTGTAGTTTCAGAAGGATTTTTAACATGGGATAATGAGCCGGCAAGGGAGATGCGAAAAATGCTTCTTGAAGAAACTAATCTGCGCGCGATTATCAGTTTGCCGCAAGGCGTTTTTGTA
Organism: Patescibacteria group bacterium; assembly: GCA_018895765.1. Lineage (GTDB taxonomy): Bacteria > Patescibacteriota > Patescibacteriia. The sequence continues at coordinate 628 of JAHINX010000052.1, read as the reverse complement.
AGCAAAAACGGACAAGGCGCGAAGACATCTGTTCTTTATTTTGAAAAAGGCGAATCAACTAGAAATGTTTGGTACTACAAAATTACTAATGACGGCTATTCCGGCGGAGTAAATAGAAAAGAAATAGCTGGAAGTCAAATCCCGGAAATACTAGATTTATTTACCAAGTATGTAAAGCAAGGAAAAGTTCCGCCAAAAACAAAAAATAGTTTTGTAATTCCAGCGGATTGGATTAAACAAATTGATCCTCGCCTTAAGGAGCGAATTATTTTTGAAACAACTGAGCGGTTGAGAAAGAAGTTTAGCGAGAAAAGAAAGCAGGAAATTGAAAAATTGGAGGAAAGATTAAAGAATGAAAAAATTACCAAAAAACAACACGAAGAAAAGGTGTGGCAATTTGATAATGTGGTGGAGAATAATATTCAAAATGAGATTGCCAAACGAATTGAAAAAGCACATTCTTATTCTTTTAATCTGCAAAATTATCGGAGCAGTTTGCGCGATGAACAAATTAAAAAATGGCGGGACGCTTTTAAGGGAATTAAAATTAAAAATGGAAGTAATATTGAAGCGCGTTATCAAGAATTATTAAAAGCAGATAATAAAATCACTTTGCAAATTTTAGTTT
>JAHINX010000051.1 GCA_018895765.1 Patescibacteria group bacterium | reverse complement strand
TTCCCTTCCTCCCTCTGTACTCAGGGGGAGGTTAGGTGGGGGTTCTTATTTTGCTTATTGCTATAAATTGTACTTCGGAATCATTTAAGATGTTATATTTGATAGCATAATCTATTTATGATAATATAGATTTATATGCCCCGTTAGAGATGTGTCATCTCTTTTTGGCGGTTATAGGTTTAATAAAATTTGGATAGTATAAAAATATAGAAAGAATTGGAAAATATTTTTAAGAAAAATATTTTTCTGTCTATCTCTAACGGGGTATGATTATAACTTTTTTGACATTTTTAATTGTTTTAGGACTCATTGTTTTTATCCATGAATTTGGACATTTTATTTGCGCTAAGAAATTGGGGGCAAAAGCGGAAGAATTTGGACTTGGTTTTCCTCCAAGAATGATAGGCGTTTATAAAAAAGACAAAAAATGGAAAGTATGTTTTAGAAAAACTCCGAAAGCGGATGATACAATATATTCTTTAAATTGGATACCGCTTGGTGGTTTTGTACGAATAAAGGGTGAAGACGGAAGCGATAAAAAAGATTCAGACAGTTTTGCCGGATTAAAAATTTGGAAAAAAGCGGTAATACTTGTGGCTGGTGTGGTGATGAACGTTATCCTGGCAATGGTATTATTGGGAGCCGGATATATGATTGGACTGCCACAGGCAATTGATGACAATATCTCTAAGTCGGCAATTATAAAAGATAAAAACATACAAGTCGTAAGCGTTTCTCCCGGTTCGGAAGCAGAGGGCGCCGGATTAAAAACAGGCGATGAAATTTTATCAATTGACGGTAAAAATATTGCAGTTAAAGATATACAGGATTATCTGATGCAAAATGTGGGAAAAGAGGTTGTGTATACGATAAAAAGGGATGATGAGCAATTTGAAAAATCTATTATTCCGCAAATTTTGGAAGAAACAGGCAAGGGCGGAGTCGGCGTAGGGATCGTTGAAACAGCTATTGTTTCTTACCCATGGTATATTGCCATAGGGAAAGGTATAGTTGAGGCGCTTTATTATTTTAAAGAGATTGCTATTGCGTTTGCCATTCTTCTTAAAAATTTGATTATTGGCCGGGGCGGAGCAGAAGAAATATCAGGGCCTGTCGGCATTGCTGTTATCACGGCGCGCGTCGCAAAGCTCGGATTTATTTATATTTTGCAATTTACCGCTTTACTTTCAATCAATTTGGCAATTTTGAATATATTTCCTTTTCCCGCACTTGATGGCGGACGGCTTCTGTTTTTGGGAATAGAAAAATTGCGTGGTAAGCCGGTAAGCCAAAAAATAGAAAACATCATTCATAATTCCGGCTTTGTATTGTTGATGTTATTGATTATAGTGGTAACTTATAGAGATTTTGTTAAATTTGGTGATAGGTTTGTTAATCTATGGCAGAGTATAATACATTAAGAGGGTACAGGGTGAAGGGTTTAGGGGATAGAATAAAAATTAATATTAAATATATGGTAGAAAAATTAATACCGGAGGAGGTTAGTGCATTAACAGGAGAGGATATTGAAGATGTAAGTGACGAAGAGCATCCAAAAGGGAGTTTAGATACGGATATGGAGGGCACGGGCGTGGATGAGCCGGATTTGGACAGTGCGCGTTTTGATACAGAAATTGAGGAAGAAGACAAAGGAGATACGCATCTTCAGGGATTGGATTTTGATAAATTAACACCAGAAGACAGGGATTTTTATTTGGAAATGGTTGGATTACGCGGTGAATATAAAGAACTTGGAGCGTCAAAAGAATTATTGGCAAGAGTCGACCGGTTAGCGGAAAAGATCCATAAGGTTTCGCGTGAGCTCATAAGCGATGAAGGCGCAAGACAGAAATTTGGGGCAATGATAAATAATAAATTGACGATTATCAGTATGGAAACGCAAATGGACTTAAGAGAAAAATAATGAAAGATAAATTAAAACAATTAAAAAAATCAGCTCTAGTTGATCTAGAAAAAGCAAAAAATATAGAATCTTTGCAGGATTTTGAAGTCCGTTATTTTGGCAGAAAAGGTATCTACACGTTATTAGTGAAAGACTTACCAAAATTAAGTGTAGAAGATAGAAAAGAGATGGGTCGCGCGGCAAATGAGATAAAAACAGAAATTCAAGAAGCAATAAAAACAAGGCAAACGGAACTGCAAGCAGAGCGCCTTGGCAATATCGCAAAAGAAGAATGGATAGACAAAACATTGCCTGGTCTCTGTCCAGAAGTCGGACACCTACATATAACTAGTCAGGCGATAGAAGAAATTGCGTCTATTTTTACCCGCCTTGGATTTGTACGGCGCAAATATCCGGAGATTGAATGGGACTGGTATGCTTTTGAGTCGCTCAATATGCCAGCATCACACCCTGCACGTGACGAGTGGGAGACATTTTTTATTGATTTGCCTGAAGGAAAACCTCGCCAAGGACGGGGTGAAAAAGGAAAGATTGTTTTAACACCACATACATCCAGTGGTCAAGTGCGCGAAATGGAGCGCGGGAAATTGCCAATCAGAATGATGAATATATCAAAGACATATCGCCGGCAGTCCGATGTTTCACATACGCCAATGTTTCATCAGTTTGAGGGGCTTTTTATTGACGAAGATGTAAGTATTGCCAGCCTAAAAGGTGTGTTGGATTATTTTGCCAGAAGTTTTTTTGGAGAAGGTAGGCGCACTCGTCTCCGGCCGTTTCATTTTCGTTTTACCGAACCGTCTTTTGAAATTGATATAAGCTGTGACGTTTGCGGAGGAACCGGAAAATTAGAAGACGGATCCAAGTGTCGGCTTTGCAAAGAGGGCTGGCTTGAGCTTGGCGGAGCGGGAATGATTCATCCGAATGTTCTTAAGGCCGGTGGGATTGATCCAAAAAAATATAACGGTTTTGCCTTTGGCTGGGGTGTTGAACGGACTTTTATGATGAAAGAGGGAATGAAGATAGACGACATTCGTTTGCTTTATAAAAATGATCTAAGATTTTTAGAACAGTTCTGATTATGAATATTTTTGTTTCCTATAATTGGTTGAAAGAATATTTAAAAACCGACCTCGCGCCGG
>JAHINX010000006.1 GCA_018895765.1 Patescibacteria group bacterium | reverse complement strand
CTTCATTGAATTTTTTTTCTAATGCGTCGCCGTATTGTTTTTCGCGACAAAATCGTCCCAATTCTTTTTGCACATCAAAAAACAACCCCGTAAGCTTATATGACAGTTCTTTTTCTACAATTTTTTCATTCGCGTCTTCGTGGCATTCGGGTGCATTCGCATTTTTCGAGTCGCAATTATTCAATCGCGAAGCGAGTTGGAGTAGGAGAGTGGATTTGCCGATTCCGGGTTCTCCACCGATTAAAATCAAACTTCCCGGCACAATACCTCCGCCCAAAACCCGATCCATTTCGCTAATTCCGGTTTTAATCCGTATTGTATCTTGCCCCTCGATTTTATTAAAGTCGGTTAGTTCTACAGTCGGAACATTTTCTTTTTTATTAGTAATTTGTAATTCGTAATTAGTAATTTCTTTCATTCCGCCCCATGCTCCGCATTCCGCGCATCTGCCTTGCCAGCGCAAGGCCTGCGCCCCGCATTTTGAACATTCAAAAATTGTTTGATTTTTTGACATATTTTATATAAATAAAAAAGGAGTTAGTATGCCTCCTTAAAATGTTTTCATTATATTTTTTTATTCATTTTCATGAGGATCCGGTTGAGCGGTTGGCGTAGCGGTTGAATTGGCCTTGCATTTATTATAATGCTCCATGGCTCTGGTCGATGCTCTGTTTGTATAGAAGGTTTGTTTATCTTTTACGTTTTTTAAAGCGCCACATCCTGCGGCATAGGCAAAATAAGCCGCCCTAAGCTGTTCTTCACCAGTATAACCAAGATTGGCTGCGCAAGATAGATTTGATTTAAATAGATTCGCTGATTTTTGCAAGGTATATTCAACTGTCAAAAGTTTTGGTATTTCGGAGGATGGGCTTTTTAATGTATATTGTCCCAATCCGAAACCATGAGAAAACCGCCAGTCAAGTCCATACTTTGGCGGGGCATTAAGATCGAACTTGTCGTCGTTTTTTATTGGCAGCTTATTATATTTGGCAGGATCTGCCCTATATTCAGCTTCAGTTGTGAAAGGCGGCGTGAATGTGTCCGTGAATGTGCCACCGCTATATTTTTTTCCGCTCATTAAAAAATCTCTCCTGGCTGATACATAAACAGGCCCTTGATAGTTTTCGTCATGTCCAATAACACCCGGGTTAGCGCCGGATTCTTTTGTCACAATTGCAACAAACATGCATGTATCTGAGATGCCGGCTTTTTGAGCAATTTGATGCGCTAACTGTACAATTTTATCTTTTCCGGGATTATCCTCGCCAGTTTTGGAAACTACTTCTAAGTAATCAATAGTTTGGCGCTTTATTAGCTTTATCTTCAGCGCGTCAAAGCTGACTAAGTCGGGGTTGACGACATATAAAACCATATATGAACCAAGCGCAAGGATAAGGCCAATTACTGCGCCAGAGATTGTTTCTTTTGCCCGGCCTACGCGTTCCGCGCTTCCGCCGGATGTAAGATAAAGCAATCCGCCCACCATTATCATAATAGTTGCGACAATACTTATAATAGCCACGGAATATTTAAAAATGCCGGCAATATATTGCGCTAATTGCGGAAGACGTACATATTCGCCTTCAACTACTGCTTTAGAGAATTCTACAGTCGGAATATTAATCTGCAGTTTCGGCTCAATCGGAGTGAAAGTTGATTCCTGCGGTTTCGTATCAGCGTCAGCAGAGCCTGATACAGAAGATCCGGAAAAAGCTGACGCCGGGCATCCGACAACTGTTTCGCATTTGCTTGATGTTGTAGGATATAGAGAAAAAATTGTTGTCGCGGTATTAAATTTTAAACAGGCAGTAGCGGAATCGCCAGGTATAGCAACGTTAACATCTTTGCATTCAATTATTTTATTAGGATCAATCTTGGTTCGGCCGACACAGCAATAATCATACCCGGCGGCAAAAGCAGGGGAAAATAAAAAAAAGACGCTAATAAAAAGTATGAAAAAAAATAGTAATTTTGTATGGAATCTTTTTTTCATCATAGAAAATTTGATCCCCCCTCTAACTCCCCCCTTGATTACAAGAGGGGAGAAAAAGACGGGGAGGGTTCCTCCTTCTGTACTCGGGCCTCCGGCTCGGAAGCTCCGGCTCGGAGAGGGGAGGCCAGGAGGGGGGGGGTAACAATATAACAATTTAGCAATATAGCCATTTTCTTCAGAGTTCTATCTTATGTAATGCACCTGTTATAGTATCTGTAAAGTATATATAATTTTCATTCGTATCAACAGAAATTTGATTGACACTATAGTCAGTATCCGGCTCGGCAATGAAAACCGCATCTCCTGTGACAAAATCAACAAGATAAAAAACATCATCGCTTGTTTCTCCTAATCGTCTATCAAAACCGGATCCGTCATCAAGCGATTTCGGCACGGCGCAATAAGCGCGGTATCCGGAAATAATTGCGCATTTGTCTATCCAGGTATTCAAGCCGATTTTTACTGCATTTGCCCCTATGTTTTCTCCAGAAGCATCTACCGCCCAAAGAGTGGGCTTATATCCGTCATTAGGAGAAGTTACGCTATATAATATTTTGTCTCCTTCATCTGCCCATTTAGCATTAAAATCAAATCCCGGAACTTTTAATGACTTGAGATTTTCTTTGTTTTTTCCCAGAAGATAAATTTCTTGTGTTCCAAATTCTGTTGTTGCGTCTCCGGTTGCGGAAAATCCTATTACCTGGTCATTTGGCGACCAGGCAATTTGTACTTTGTCGGCATTTTCACCGAGAGCATATATTGCTTCTGCGTTTGCTCCGTTTGCGTCTGAAACCACAAGCCATCTGCTGGATGGGTCTGTGCCAATGCTTTTAGCTATTATTTTGTCGTCATTAGGAGCGAATTCAAAATCTTCCCAATGTTTCGGCAGGGTTACTTGGCTATCGGTTGCAAAATCATAAATAATATTTGAACCATCAGGATATTCCAAAATAGCCTTATCTTTATCGTTGGACCATGTTGCATTTTGCACCTGATAGAAGGTTTTATTCGAAAGGGGAGTTAAGGAGCCGTTTGCGTCAACTTTATAAAATAAGCCACTTCCGGCATCGTAATATTGCATAGTGTCGCCATCGGAAGAAAGTGTTGTATTTTGCGCGGGAGTTATTGTGAGAGCACTGGATAAAACTGTTTGGGATTGTGGAAGACCCGTAGTAGCTTCTGTGCTCCCTGTCGGTGTTTCTCCTGCCGGTTTTTGTTCCGCAATGCCAGAAAGTGGCAATCCTCCGGTAGTTAGTCCGGTTCCTGTTTTTTCTGGGACATTTGTTATGGGCTCGGAAGGTGTAGCCGCAAAAAAAGTGAGGTAAATGCCGAAACCAAGCCCAATAGTCAAAATAACAAGACCGGTGCCAATAATAATTTTTCGTAAGCTAAGGTTAAGGGGTAATGTCATATAAAATATTATTTTGTTATTAAACTAATTGGATCTTCGGTAAGCATAACAATGGCGCCAATTATAGCGACAAAAATAAGAATGGCGATAATTATATATGTGCCACAACTTCCAGCTAGCATCCAAATGATTATTTTTGTAAAAGCGGATTTATTTTTTTTCCCTGCTTTTTTTACCCCGCTGAATATTATCTGCCACATAATTATATTATAGCATTTTTTTATTAAATCCGGAATAAAATAATTATTTTTCAATTATCCTTTTTACTTCCGCTAATTTTTCCTCAAGTAGTTTTCCATTATTTGTTTCTATGTTTAGCCGTAAAAGCGGTTCTGTATTTGAAGCGCGCACGCTAAACCACCACCAAAGCCCGCTATCTTCTTCAAACTCCATTCTAATTCCGTCAATATCGGTGAAATGTTTTGTCTTTTTTTCGTATCTTTTCTTTATTTCAGCTATTTTTTTATTTTTATTTTTTACTTGAAAATTTATTTCACCGGATTGTAGATATTTTTTAAACGGTGCTATTATTTGGCTAAGCGGTTTATTTTCTCCGCTTACAATAAGCAGGAGATATAGAAACATAAGGTCCGAACACTCAACACCATAAAAATCTTTAAAATAAAAATGACTGGAAAGCTCTGCCGCGCCGGCTCCTTTGGAATCGCTGAGTTGTTTTTTTATAAAAGCATGCCCTACGCGGGTCATTAGCGGTTTTCCGCCCAAGCGCTCTATTTCTTCG
>JAHINX010000050.1 GCA_018895765.1 Patescibacteria group bacterium | reverse complement strand
CAAGAAATATGCTGGATTGCTTGTTCCAATACCAACGTTTCCACCGGTTGTGGCGAGGTTCACGCCGTAGGGGAAGGTGGAGGTGCCGGAACCGCGGATGGTTGTTGTGGCTGTGCCATTTCCAATCCCAAACCAGTCGGAAGAATTTAATACTTCAAGGGTTGAGGACGGCGCGGTTGTGCCGATACCGACATTCCCACTCTTCATTAAAACTAACTGTGCTGATGGATCAAAGCCCGTAGTATTCAATAAGCCGTTAGCTTTGAATGCCCAGCCTGTAGTCGTATCAGAATCCGCTCCGCCATAAAATCTCAAAGAACCTGTAACCATATCTGCTATACCGCCATGTGCAGTCGCATACACATCCAAACCGGCCCCGGAATAATTAGATGCTCCTTCATAATCTCTGGTAGTCAAATCCAATTTGGTCGCATAGATACTATCGTTTCTAATCTTAGTCCTAATGGTGCCTATGACCTCCAATGCTTTCGCCGGATCCGTTGTTCCAACACCGACAAATCCGCCGTCCGGCATTAAAATCAGATTCCCGTTTCCGCTTGGAGTATTTGTAACGCTCAAAGCATCTCTCCAAGCACTTTGATTGGAATATTGGATGCTTACGCCTTCTCCGGCAGCGCCGGAAGCGCCTGCCGCCCTCAAAATTAAACCATTATCATCATAGGTTTGCACATACGCGTCTCCTCCGGCAGTCAAAGAAATATTTCCGGATATAAAAGTGCTTCTTCCGCTATCGGTTCCAGAGGTGGTAGGGGGATCCACTTGCGCGCCAGTGTATCCGGCTATCCTATGGCTATCCATTATGGCAGTATTGGTGGCTGATGTAAATTCTATATTTACAGCTACATCGTTTCTAAATTCTGAATTAATAAAAGATGTTTTTTGAACTGCTGAATTTCCGGCTTTGCCCAATTCAACATGCGTGGAGCTTGCAGTAGTTCCGTTCCAAAAACTATTTATAAAAGAATTGTTGCTTGTGTTAAGGCTAGCACCTGTATTGCCAAAAACATACACTTCCTTGATATCCAGTCCTGAAATATTTTCAAATATAAAATTTTCAAAAGTATTATTATGGGCGTCTTCCATTCTAAGAAGATTAACAGTATTTGTATGAGTGGAGTCGGCATAAGACGCGCAGCTGTCGGCATGTACCCCGCCACCGGTGATATACCAGTTGTAAGCAAACCCAGCAACCGTGGCATTTGTCACCTTTACATTTTGTGTTTGATAGCCAAACTTCAGCCCATAACTATCTGCCGTATTGGCGCCGGTTATTAAAAGATTCTCAATCGAGCTGTAAACAATAGAATTGAGCGCTATGCCATTTTGAAGATTATAAGTTTTAATATTTTTCAAAATTATATTTTGAGATAAATATGATGCGCTTTCTGCTCCTATAATTAATGCCTGTGTTGCTTGCCCGTCGCTCGAAAACATAATACCTTCAATCGTTATCTGATTGGTTGCCGCAGGCGTGTCTACTGTGGCAGATTCCATCATAGTGATTGCAGAATGAGTGTGAATAGTAGTGAGGTTGGAGCCAGCACCCATAACATGCGTCCCGTTAGGCAAAACGAGAGAATCTGAAATAAAATAAGTGCCGGTAGGTAAATAGACAATCCCTTTGCCAATAGCAGATGCCGCACTTATAGCTGCCTGAATGGCCACTGTGTCGTCTGTGACGCCATTACCAACAGCTCCGTAAGCTCTCACATCAACAAGAGGACCTTTTGCAACTATATCGCCCACATAGGCCGTGCCGGAAGCATAAATATTTTTCCACGACAACGCGTCAGAGCCCAAATAATAAGTATTATTTGCGGACGGAAGGAAATTTGAAGCCGCGCGGGCGTTAAAGACAATTGTGTTGCTTGAGTCGTCACCAAAAATCGTATTTCCGCTAATATACGTATCTCCAGAAACAGAAAGTTTTGATACTGGGCTTGATGTGCCGACGCCGAGATTTCCGCTTAAATACGAATTGCCCGCTACAGCAAAAATAGAATTTGTCGGAGTAGATGTCCCAACACCAAGCGATCCGCCAGAAGTGGCAAATGTCGCTCCATAAAGAAGCGTTGATGTGCCAGTTCCGTTTACACTAATATTTCCGGTAAAAGTACTGGATGTGTTTACTTCGGAGCCAAAACTTACGACGCCTCCAGAAAATGTAATGCCATTTGGAATACTAATTGAGCTTGCATTGATCGTAATAGTGTCTGAGGCTGCGTCGCCAATTGTAACATTAGAATTGAGGGCTGTGGCGCCGGTTATCGTGAGTCCGCCCGAGACAGCGAGCGAACCGCCGATGGTTGCGTCTTGCTGAACGGAAAGCGCATCAAATGAGCCACCAACGCTGGCGCCAGTGCCGGAGTGGTATGTATTAAAATTATTTATAACGGTGTTTCCACCGGTCGTAAACCCTGTAATGTTTGCACCAGTAAAATCTATTGTCGCTCCGGCGAAATTTATTGTTCCGCTTGACTCTATGTCTTTTGCCACAAGTTTTCCATACGGGATGTTCAGTCCGCCGAGTGAAGTTATTTGGCCAGTGTTGTGATCTATACTAAAAACGGAACCGATACTCAAGCTATTTTCAAGGATTACGGGCGCGGCGATTGTGATCTTATTGCCTTTTAGGATTGTGTTGCCGTTTACAGTAAGCGAGCCGTCAACTGTTGTCGCGCCTAGGATGGATGGGATTTTGTAAATCGTATTGGTAGTTTCGCGGACAATTGTTTGGGTTCCCTCTTCGCTCCCTCCTTTGGAAAAGGAGGGTTGGGGAGGATTTATAAATCCATCCTCCGAGAGGGGTTCATTATTAAATCCCCCTGTGTCCCCCTTTTCCAAAGGGGGAGAAGACGGGGAAGGGACAGAAGATGGGCCGACTGCTAATTGGCGGCCAAGAAGGGCAAGCTTTGCCCGATCCCACCAACTCACTACGGTATCACCAACATATTGCAAAACGTCCCATGTAGCGCCAGCAACAATTTTTGGACCTTCCACAAAAATATCATTCAATGACTCGCCTACTTCTTGAGTTGTTGTTTTAACGGCTGTACCAGTTTTTTGAGTAGCGGCCACTATCGCTGTGATAGCATCTTGGGTAGACGTTTGTATAGCTGTGCCAGTTTCCTGTGTGGCAGTTTGTATGGCTGTGCTGGCTTCGGAAAGGAAGGCAAGATTGCCTTCTCCTCCCCTTGGAGCAAGGGGAGGTTGGGAGGGGTTAGTATCTAACTCCCCCTGTCCCCCTCTTACACTAAGAGGGGGGACTTGCTGGGCGGTTGCGGCTTGATTTTCCGCATCAGAAGAGAGCGTGCTATCCCCATGCCTTTCTAAGATAGCACTGCTCTCTTCTTGCGTGGAACCCATCCCTGCCTCCTCTTGCAAAGGGGAGAGAACGATGGTGTCTGCCTTTGCGGTTTCGTCTTTTGGAAGTTCTTGTTTAGCTCTGTCGAAAGCAAAGCGGACGGTTTTTACTCCACCGTCTTTGATTGCTTTTGGCACACTGACAATTGCGCTCGCAATTTTGGATATCGGGCTTGCTATTGAAGAAGAAAGACCAGAAGCCAGATTTTTTGGAGCATTACCTAGTTCTTGACCAAAGCTCTGTAATGGAGTTGCTATATTGCTTGCGCTATTTGCAATGACAGACACGGAAAGCGCGAGATTTTTTGGAGTGTTGCCGAGCGAGGAGCCAAAAACAGATATTGGATATTGGATATTGGATATTGATGAGGTGAAGCTGAGCGCGAGGTTTTTTGGTGTGTTGCCGAGGGAGGAGCCAAAGGTTTGTAATGGGATTGCCGCGTCGCGCGAGTACACGCTCCTCGCAATGACAGACACGGAAAGCGCGAGATTTTTTGGAGTGTTGCCGAGGGAGGAGCCAAAGTTTTGAAATGAGATTGCCGCGTCGCGCGAGTACACGCTCCTCGCAATGACAGACACGGAAAGCGCGAGGTTTTTTGGTGTGTTGCCTAGTTCTTGACCAAAGCTCTGTAATGGAGTTGCTATATTGCTTGCGCTATTTGCAACAGCAGAAAAGGCACGAGGAAGGCTAGATAGGGCAAGTTTTGCATTATGCCCTGTGTCCGAAAGAAAATAAGCTCCACCCCAAAAAGTATCTGAAATAGCCGTGCCGATATTCTGTAATGAGATTGCCGCATCGCTTGCGCTCCCCGCAATGACATCGGAAGCTTTTGCACCCATTTCTGACGCCCCGCTTCCCGCACCTTGAGCTACTCGTGCAAGAAAATTCGGCACTTCTTTTGCTTTTTCACCCATGCTCGAAAAAGCAATAGAAACGCCCTTGAAAGCGTCAGGCAAAGAAGCAAAAGCAGAGTTTACCTGATTTTTAATATTTTTGGCTGATTCACTTGTAGATTCCGCAAAATCTACAAAAAATTCTTTTGAGTCCTGTGTCGCGTTTTGCGCAAATTCTGTCACACCTTCCGCAACCAAAACGAGCTGTTCTCCGCCCAAAACTACAAAGGACACGATAGAATTTTTCGCTGTATTTATATTGTTATTAATATATATATAACTATTCTCCAAAGTTTCAGAGACATTTTCAGAGACAGATTTATAAATCCCCCTGAATCCCCCTTCTCCGAAGGGGGAGGAAAAAGACGATAAAGAAAAAGCGCTTGCAGGCAATGCAACCGCTGATAGCAAAAAGCAAACAGCAATTATTTTTGTTATTTGTTTTTTGTTTTTTATCCCTTTTGAACCAAAGAATGACGCAAAAAGGCGTATTTCACCTATAACTCTCCGTTTAAAAAACGAAGGTATTTTTTCTTTATTTATTGGGCGCATGGGAATACCCAGTAAAATGACTATAAATTACCTCCAAAACTTATACATCCGGCTGTAATTTTTTAATCTTTAATTCTAATTGCTTTACTTTTTGTTTTAATTTTTCTAAATCTAACATTACCACTTCTATATCTTCCTTGTTCGCCGTTGTCAATTTGTCTATTTTTCTATCTATTTCGTCTACTTTTTCAGTCAAAGCCCTTACTTCTTGTTCCAAATTATCAAAACGCTGTTCCAAATTACCAAAGCGCTGTTCCAACCTGTCAAATCTCTCGTCAACCTGCTCAAATCGTTTATCAACCTGCTCAAATCGTTTATCAACATTGTCAAATCCTTTTTTTACCGCAACTAAAACACGATCTATTTTCTCATCCATTAAATCAGACAATCGCCCATATTGTTTTTCCATTAAACCGTCGATTTGTTTTAGGTCTGATTTAGCTAACATAATTCTATATATTCTAATTTTACAGATATAATATTATTATAGCATTTTTTACGGCGTTTTTCAACTTATGCAAGGGTAGCGTTTGGCTAAATTTAGAGAAAAAAAATAATCCAAACGCGCGATTATTTTTATGGTGTGGATAAAGTCCGTCAGAGACGGACTGAGGATTTCACTAATGGCGATTACGCCCACTAATGACACTAATAATTAATTTACGATTCTCCAAACTTGCAACGGCCTTTTTCTAAAATTAACCAAGAGGGCTAATCGTAAGTTGCCGGCATGCAAGTATCTTATAAGTTGTTGCTTATGCTCAAGTGTCAATTTATCAGCTGTTTTTAATTCTAATAATATTTTTTTATCTACAACAATATCTGCTTTAAATCTGCCTAATGTTTTACCTTCAAATTTTACTTCTATCGGTACCTCTGCTTCAAAAGGAATACTATTCTTTTCCAATAACAAGCTAATCGCCTTTTGATAATGTTTTTCCTGAAATTGCGTACCTAATTTATTCTGAACCTCGAAAAAAATTCCATTCAACTTGTATGACAGGTCTTTATGAATTAAGTCGGCCATAGCTTATTCGTGTAATTAGTGGGTGAGCGGAGCGAGCCATTAGTGAAATCCTCATGCGTTAGCGTACCCACTAACGCAGGTATTGCCAGCGGTAGAGATAGAGGTCTTGCACTTCCTCCGCAGAAAGCGCGCGGTTGTAAATCATCACTTCGTCGATGGAGCCATCAAAATATCCATTTTGTCCCTGACCTATTGTTAAATTAGCTCCGGATGTGCTTAGCCCTGAAAAAGAAGCCGTATCATAATCTTTGGAAACATTATCAACAAAAATACTTCCTTTATTTATTCCATCGTAAGTAAGGACAGCGTGGTGCCATTTCCCATCTGCTACATTTTCAGAAGTAGTAAGAAGTATTGTGGCGGATCCATCACTAATCTGCGAGCCTATTTGATTTGAGGCGTCCAAATAAATCATATATCTATTATTAACATTTCTTTTAACAATTAGCTCTGCGGTTCCGCCATCATTTTGTCCATTAAACCACAATGAAAGTGAGAATGGGTCATGTTCTGTAAATTGCAGAGATGAATCATCTAAAACAGTAACGAGCTCATCGCTCCCATTAAAATTCATCGCCTGACCGATTTTGCCGGGGGTTAGGTTACTGGTGTCCATATTTGTATCTGTTCCGTGATTCCCCTTTCCCGATTTATCAAAAACGGTTGTTCCATTATAATCATCCGCGTTCATATTCCAGTATCCGACTAGGCCTTCGCGCGGGAGTCCGCGGGAGATGTTTTGCTTGGTGGAAACGTATAAATTGGCGATTTCGCTTGCGGACAGGGCGTAGTTGTAGATTCGGACGTCGTCTAGAGAGCCGTCCCAATAATAAGCAGATCCAAAAGCTCTACCTATCTCAAAATTTGCGGAGTCAACAATATTAATATTCCCCGTAAAAGCTGTGGGTGAGCTTGTAAGAGCTCCATCAACATATAGAGAGAGGCTACTCCCGTTAAAAACTCCAACAATATGCCGCCAATCCGAATTAAAATCAAAGTTAGCAAAAACTTCTGAATACGAAGTCGTTCCATTAGATACTGAAAATCGCAATACTCTTGTCGGAGTCGTTCCGTCATCTCCATACCAATCAATTACATAACTAGTCCCTATCGCATTTCCAGCCACAGCTTTTCCAACGACCCCTCTAAAGCTATTAGATGAAGTATCTGACGGCCATACCCTATCGGATTTTGCCCAAATAGACACCGTGAAAGCGCCTGTAAAATCATAAGCTGTAGAGGTTGCAATTATATAATCGCTGGCTGCGTCAAAATCAAGTGCCTGACCAATTTTTCCAGATGATAAAGTAGGATTACCGATAATAGTGGAGCTGGCATTGGTTCCTGATTTTTCGTAAATTTTTGCCCCGTTTATATCATCCGCATCCATTGTCCAGTAGCCGACGAGGGTGCCGGTGGAGGAACCGGTGGCGCCGGCGCGCGGGGCGGTCGCGGCGGTTGTTTCGCGGTCGGCAGAGAGAATGGCGACTTCGTCGTTTGTGAGTAGCCGGTTCCAAACCTTGAGGTAGTGGATGCGTCCGTCAAATCTTCTATTGGTCGCATTATCAGAACCAACGAAAATCGTTGCTACGTCGTCTGGCGTCCACGCAGTTGTTCCGCTATAATCATCTGTTAATTTTTGTCCATTTAACCAAATTTTATTATTGCCAGTTGTTCCAGATACTACAATTATATTTTCTTTTCCAACTTTCCAATATGATTGAAAATTAGCAAGCGAAACACTAATAACAAATACATTGTTCCCGAAAAAAACATTCAAACTATTGTCATTATATTTTGCAATTGCATATCTTTCCGTGCCACTGGTGTCTGTCAGAAAATGAGTAGCGCCATCGTCAGCTTCAAAATCAGGAGTAAATTTAATCGCAATAGAAACATTTGAAGTATTATAAACTCCTGTTCCCGTGAGCGTCATACGATCCTCACTTCCATCAAAATCACAAAAACTGTTATTACAGGTTTGCGCATTAGCGGCTGTGGCGTGACGGGCGAAGCCGGAGGAGTCGTAGACAGTCGGGGTGGTGGTGCCGTCGTTGTTGCCGAAGTCCAGATCGAGAGTGAGACCAGAGCGAGAGACAGAGGCGGAAGATTCTTTATTATTTTGCGAATATAAAAATAGTGAACCAATAATAGCTACGACGATGATTGAGATTGTAAGTAAGATTTTTTTGTTCATAAGCAAAATAATAAAGAAAAATTTCTAATTCACCTAATTTCTAATTCACCTAATAAAAGGTTAAAGGCAAAATTTCAAATGAAGTATTGTTTTTGACATTTGGCATTTTTGAATTGGACATTTGATTAGAAATTAGAAATTAGGTGAATTTTGAATTATTTATAAATCCCCCCTAGCCCCCCTTTTCCAAAGGGGGAGAAGAATATAAAAATAGAGGCGGCGAGGGCGACGAGGATGATTGGGATGATTATTGTTAGTTTTTTATTCATAAGCAAAATAATAAAGAAAAATTTCTAAT
>JAHINX010000049.1 GCA_018895765.1 Patescibacteria group bacterium | reverse complement strand
TGTTCATGGAAATAAAATTCCCGTCATTCAAAAATTATTTTCTTCGTGTAAAGTCCAGTCTTTACAAACAATATGCAACCGTCCGGGATTATTACTTTATGAAATATTAAACGAACTTTTCAATTATTGTTTCCCTATGTTGCGACATATCAATATGGATATAGAAGAAGTTGAAGATAGGCTTTTTTATAATAAAAAATATGAAAAACAGGAAACGGTTGAGCAAACCCTCCGTATCAAGACAAACATCTTTGACTTTCAGCGTTCTATCCGTTCTCATGGATATGTTCTGGAAAAATTTGTAGAAAAATCAAAAAAATATATTTCCAAACAAAGCGACAGAGACAAGTTCCTAGAGCTCATTGAATACGCAAAAGAAGTAAATATGTCCCTAGATAGCTATAAGGAGGCAATAAATGCCCTGCATCAGGCAAACTCTACCCTGGTTGATTATCGGGTAAACCAAGTCACAAAAGTTTTGACGATTATCGCCACCATAACTTTTCCATTATCACTAGTGGCTACAACTTTTGGCATTGGGGCGGAAGGAACTCCGCTAGTGCATAGTGTTGGAGGGTTTTGGAAAATATCCGCCCTTTTAGCAAGTGGCGCGCTATCTATGTTAATACTCTTCAGATGGAGACGGTGGATATAAAATTGAGGATTTCACTAATGGCGAGTACGCCCACTAATTACACTAATACAAACAGCTCCGACATAATGTCAGAGCTGTTTAACTATTATTCGTAAAATTAGTGGCGCGATAGCGCATCCGTATTCATCCTTAACTATTTTTTTAAAAGCTTTGCGCCAGTTGATGTATCTTCTATCTCATAGCCCATTTTTTCTATCTCGCCGCGAAGTTTATCAGCAATTTTCCAGTCTTTTTTCTTGCGTGCTTCTTGTCTCTCTTGATTAAGTTTTTTTATCTTTTCTGGAATTACTACTTTTTTTCCTAAATTCTTATCTACACCCAGCCCCAAAACTTTATCAAATTTTAAAAGAGTTGCCAGCTTTGCTCCTGGAGCGCAATTCGATTTTAACATATCCCAAACTATTCCCAGCGCTTTTGGTGTATTCAAATCATCTTCTATAGCGGCTTTAAACTCCTTCTCCAATTTAGCACATTCGCCCTTTGGTGCAGATAAAACCCGCGCCTCACCATAAAGCTTATTTAGAGCAATTTGTGCGGCTCCAAGCGCTTCTTCAGAAAAATTTAGTTGTTTTTTATAATGAGTTTGTAGGCATAAATATCTGTATGCAAGCGGATGATATCCGCTTTCCTGGAGTTCGTTTAGGGTTATAGAATTGCCTTTTGATTTAGAAAGTTTTTCTTTACCAAAAACAACAAACTCATTATGTAACCAAAAGTTTGCGAGTGGCTTATTATATGCCGCTTCGCTTTGCGCTATCTCGTTTGTGTGATGAACAGAAATATGATCTATCCCACCAGTATGAATATCAAACGGTTGTCCCAGATATTTTTTGCTCATTGCGCTACATTCTATATGCCAACCAGGAAAACCCTTACCCCAAGGAGAACTCCATTCCATTTGACGCCGCTGATATTCCTCCCCCTGTACTCGGGGGGAGGTTAGGTGGGGGGTCTTATTCAAGAAGAAATCCCCCTCCTCGCCTCCCCCTTGATTACAAGAGGGAGGAAAGGGAGGAGAAAATTTCCAAAGAGCAAAGTCCGTAATATGCTTTTTTTCTCCCATTTTTACTCTTGCGCCGGCCAATTTTTCTTCTGCTTTTTGACCAGAAAGTTTTCCGTAATCTTTTAGACGCGATGTATCAAAATAAATACCATCGCTTGTTTTATATGTATAGCCCTTTTCTTCCAATTTTTTAATTAGCGCAATCTGTTCTTTTATATGGTCTGTCGCGCGGACAAATTTATCCGGAAAAATTATATTTAATTCTTTTATATCTTTTTTGAATTGCGCTTCAAAAAAATGAGCGATATCCCAAGCGGATTTTTTTTGACGTTTGGCGGCGCGTTCAATTTTATCTTCGCCTTCATCACTATCAGACACGAGATGCCCGACATCGGTAATATTGATTACATGCTTTACTTTATATCCATCATATTCTAACGCCCGATGTAAAATATCAGCAAAAATATAAGACCGCAAATTTCCAATATGCGCGTAATCATAAACCGTTGGCCCGCAAGTATAAATTTTTGCGTGACCTTTTTTAATCGGCTTGAAAACTTGTTTTTTCCGGGTTAGGGTGTTGTATAATTTCATACCTATGATTCTCACAGATGATAACTGATTCTCACAGATAGGATAAACGGATAATCCGCGAAATCCAATCAGTGGAAATCCGCTATGATCTGTGCAAATCCCAAATTTATTTTAACACGATTACATATTCCCCCCTTGGCGTGCTTTTGCCCACCTCTTTTATTATATCACTAATTTTCCCTCTATATATTGTTTCAAACATTTTCGTGATCTCTCTAGCAACCATCGCTTCCCTATCCCCAGAATGTTTTTTTATTTCTTCTAAAGTTTTTAAAATTCTATATTTTGATTCAAATAACGCGACAGTATACTTGTATTCGGCAAGTTCTTTAAAAAATTTCTCTCTCCCTTTTTTATGTGGTGGAAAACCTAAAAAAACAAATCTATCAGCAGAAAATCCACTAACTGAAAGAGCTGTTGGAAGAGCTGACGCGCCAGGAATTGGAATAATCTTTATATTTGGTAATTCTCTTGCTACGTAGCTCACTAACTGTCCACCTGGATCAGAAATGCCAGGTGTCCCAGCATCTGATACCATTGCCAAAACCTTACCTTCTTCAAGTAATTCTTTTATTTTTTCAAGTTTTTGTAGTTTACTATGCTGATGATAGCTTATTGTTGAACTTTTAATATTAAAATGCGCCAAAAGCTTGGACGTAACTCGTGTGTCTTCACATAATACAAAATCCGCCTCTTTCAAAATTTTGAGGGCACGAAACGTTGTATCTTCTAAATTACCAATTGGAGTAGCTATGATATATAACATAAAAAAATGATTCTCACAGATTATAGCGGATTTCCACTGATTGGATTTCGCGGATTATCCGTTTATCCTATCCGTGAGAATCAGCCATCATCCGTGTAAATCTACTTCCTTTATTATCTTTCCCACCCACCCTTCCATACCGATATTTTTCTCTTCCATTATTATATCACCTATTCTTGCTTTTGTTGCCGGACTCTTTGGTAAAAAAACAGTGCAACAGTCGCCATGAGGTATAATTGAGATTTCAAACGTGCCAATCTTTTTAGCTAAATCAATTATCTCTTCTTTGTCAAAACCAACAAGGGGGCGCATTATGGGCAAATGAATATCTGCGCCGATAACCGCCATATTTTCTATTGTTTGCGAGGCGACTTGTCCGAGATTGTCGCCGGAGACAAGAGCCTTTGCGCCAATTTTTTTTGCCAGTTCTTCGGCAACCTTATACATCAGCCGGCGGTAAATAATTACGCGGTGCTTTTGGTTTACTTTTTTTACGGCTTCTTTTTGAAAATCAATTATTGGCGCAAGATATAAATTTTTTTCATTTATTCCATAATCGCTTAAAATATGCAAGATGTCATGGACTTTTTCAATGCTTGCTTTGTCTGTATAGGGATAACTATGGAAATGCAAAAAAAATAATTCTGCCCCGCGTTTTGCCATTAAATATGAAGCAACAGGAGAGTCTATTCCACCGGAAATTAAAACAAGCATTTTTCCAGAAACACCGACCGGCAAACCTCCCTGCCCTTTTATCTTTTCAGTATAAATATAAGTCCTGTCTTTTAGAAGTTCTATATTTATAGTTATCTGTGGTTTTTTTACGTCAACCTTCCATCTTCCTACTCGGGAGGTCTTGCCCCCTCCTTTGGAAAAGGAGGGTTTCTCCTTCGCTAAAGCTTCGGAGGACGCGTGGGGAGGATTTACAAATATATTATTAAATCCCCCTGTGTCCCCCTTTTCCAAAGGGGGAAAAGACGGGTGGGGGGTCTTTTCCAAAATATATGCACCAACCTCACTTGATATTTCCATAGAATTCTTCGGAAACTGCTTAAATCCCCGCTTTGTCGCCACCTTAAACGTCATTTTCTTTACTTGCGGAGGTCGGGTACCCGATAGTAATTGCAAGGCGGATTTTTTTATTTCTTTAAGGTCGCTCGGCGCTACAATAGCGGGAGAAAAACCGCTTACGCCAAAAACATTGCCCATCTTTTTGAGGGCTTCATCAATTTCCGTCTCTGGAACACGGACTTCAATTCTTCCGGACAAACGCTTAACAACGATATGTCCGCCAAGTGTTTTTTTTATATTCCTTACAAGACGTTCTTCAAATATCGGACGATTTTTGCCCTTTAGCGCTATCTCGTGATAATGGACTAAAATATATTTAATTTCTGACATAATTTTCTAGTCTAAAAAACATTATAAATCAAAACGGGGTCAGCTTGTATTATAACTTTTTTACAAAAAAAATCAATCTACCTTTCAGACACACCCCCTCCCGGGATTTCCGGTCCGGAGTTGCTCTTGGCGTTCCCGAAAATACTTCCCCAATAGTTTTCGCGTTCGCGAAAACTATTGGGGAAGTATTTTTTACTTATTTTTTAATAAACAAATATTCTTCTTGATTTTGGGCTTGCAAAGAGCTAAAAAATAATCTTTTACCACATCTTCATGCTTTCCCAAATTAGCAACCTGTAAAACCAATACTCTATTCCAGAGGCGATGCGCTTCAATCAAATTCTCTAACTCCTTTTCAATGGGAAAGGGAATTACAAAAATATTTTTTTGCAATTGATAAAATCCTATCTGCTTTAATTGACACCTAAATTTATCGCGAAGAACTTTAAAATCCTCGCTTACATCATATGTAACAAGCCGCCAAATGTGATCCCATTTTCTCATTGTTAAAGATTTTAACTTATCCCTTAAACTCAAAACGCTGTGTCTCTGAAATCCTTTTTTGGTTAAAAATATAGGTTTTGTAAGGTCATTTTCATCATATTTTATATAATCCTGCATTCTTAATCTTTTTAAACATTCCTTAACTCGGCTACAAGAGTACTGTTCCAAGTCCGTAAATTTCTTCATTAATTGTTTATAATTCTTTGGGCAGGCGCACCCGCCTGCTAAAAAAATTAATCCGCCGCCCAAGCACAATTTTAAGACTGTTTTTGTCAACTCTTTTGATTTTTCTTTTTGTCTTACTTTTTTTATTCTTTTATTCATAAGATTTGCCCTAGAATGATTGAAGGGGCCTGAAACTTCAATCAAACAATTTCCCCAATAGTTTTCGCGTTCGCGAAAACTATTGGGGATTTTTGAAGTGAATTTTAAGAGAGGATATAATTTTCCTCTCTTAAAATTGAGCTTCTTAAAACTTTAAATTCGGAAAGTTGCCAATTCAGAAATTCAGAAATTCGGAATATTCTATGCGCCAATTAAACGCTGAATTTTTTGTTTTACGTCTTGATTCCCCGGGTTCAGTGTTTCTACTCTCCGGTACAGCTGTAATGCCTGAGATGTTTTTCCCTGTCTTTCATATAAAACGCCTAAAGACCAAAGCGCATCGGCATAATTTTCATTCAAAGCAGCAGCGCGCAAAAATAATTGCTCTGCGCGAACCAAATCGTCCTGCTTTGCTCTATTGTAATACAGTCGTCCGAGATTATATATAAGCACCGGGTCGTTTGGCGAAAGCGCGGCCGCGACACTCATATGCTCAATCGCTTCGTTTTCTTTTCCTTCAATTTCATCCAGTTGCGCTATTACGTTATAACCAAGAACATAATCCGGCTTCAATGTAACAGCTTTTTCCAATGCTTCGCGTGCGCCACTATAATCTTTTTGTAAAACCTTCGCTCTTCCAAGATCCAAATATAAGCGCGGATTGGTCTTTTCTAATTTTATTGCCTGCTCAAGAGCCGATATGGCGAAGCTGTTGGCGTTCTGCGACAAAGGTCTTGCGGTAGCATACATTGTAGCCAGAAAATCCCAACTGGCTGCGTCATTTGGCGAAAGACGAGTCGCCTCACGGGCCTGATTAACTGCCGAGGCTACTAAATTGGCGATTCTTTGCGGATCCGGCGTTTCATTTTGCGATGCTACTACCGCCATTCCAATATACGCGCTTGCTAAGTCTAGATAATATTTTGAATAACTTGGATTTAATGAAACCGCTTTAAACATTACTGTCGCCGCCTGAGTATGATTTCCAACGGTAGTATATTTTATCGCCTGCGCCTTATAAACTTCTCCGGCATAAAATCTTCCTAAGAAAATTACCAAAACAATAATCAGCGCAAAAACCAATATATATATAAAAGAAGAAATGAGTGTGTACTGCGGAAGGGTTTTTAACGACAAGGTAAAGGTGTTTGATTCTTTTTTTGAAAAATCCATTCCCAATAAAAACGTAAGCGCCAGACACAAAAAGAATAAAACCCAATGCACTGTAGTAAATGTTATAAAAAACATTGAAATCAGAAGCGTCAGCCAGCCAGTCATAAGTCCGGCATAAAGGGTATGGGCAAACGCATCGCCGTCACCATCTCCCAAATGAATTAAGTCCGAAAGTTTATCAATTGTTTTCTTTTTAATTTTTATATTTTTTACAAACCACATCACGAAAAACGTTCCCAAAGCCACTAGAAATAGCGATATCCAAGCAATCGTACCCAAAAGTCCATTGGTTGATAAAATGCCGATAATCGCGCTATATGGTCTATTAAAACGAAGCGACCATGCAAAATTGCTATTAAATGCTTCTGGTCTGAAGGCGGAAAAATCATAAACAAAAGTTGCAGGTCCGGAACCGAATAAGAAATTTTTAAGATTTTCACTTAAAGCCGAGGTAGTCACGTTCCAGGAAACGCCCGGCGACAAAGACACTTCTGTCGGCAAGTTGGCGGTTAAAAATGCAGGCGAACCTAAAATAATAAAAAGAATTGAAATAACTAGGATACCAAAGCTCAAAGAAACCCATGGCACCTCTACTTCTTCTATTCTTGATAGAGCGAATACTAAAAGCAAAAAAATTGAAACGGCTACAATTAGCCAAACGCTTTTGAATCCAAGAACAACCAGCGCCGCAAGAAAAATTAGTACAGCGATGAGCCCAAATATATTTTTTTTATTGAAAAATCCCCGCATTTTCGCCATTACTAAAGATAAAACCAATATCATCACAACTGTTATATAATATCCGAAATGCGTCGGCAAATCCGAACTTGCTGTCCAACGCGGAACAGGTAGCCCGCTAAGAGGTAGAATCCCAAGGCTTTGTCCGATAAAATATAAAGATGAAAGTACGCCGGAGACAGCTAAAACAATAATTATCCTCACAACTTTTTTAACGGACTCTACATTATTTAAAACCAAAAAATAAAAAAGTATATAAAATATAAAGCTGACAAAAGAATCGCCCAACATGCCAAAATCACCCCAGAAACTGAGATATCTATTCTTTGAAGCAATTGAAGCAATAAGCATGGTAGCGATAATTAGAAGCAAGGGGATGTCTAGCGGAGTCCGTCGGATAACCAGTTTTTTAGTGATAATCCCCTTTATCACCCATGCTATAATGCCTAAAATAACCAAAAAATACAATAAGAACTGCTTATTAAATTCTACTGCCTCGGCAGTAACGGGCAGAAAAAATAGCGGGACAACGCCGACCACGCCGTATATGCAAAGGGCTATCAATCTATCTAAAAATCGTGATGCTTTTGTCATAATTATTTATAGTTAGTTTTTAGTTTGTAATAATTTTATCCGCATTTCCAATTTTGAAACTTTTGCTTTTAATTTTTTTAAATCAAAGGCCATTGCATTTACATCTTCTGTTTCAGCTTCAGACAATTTTTCTAACTTTAATTCTATTGCTTCTGCTCTTTCTTCCAACTTATTCAGCCGATTTTCTATTTTATCCAGTCGCTCCTCTATTTCAAAAATTTTGCCTTTTATTTCAGAAATATCCGCTTCAATATTATTAAGCCGCCCGTCAATTTTATCAAATCGCCCGTCAACTTGCCCAAATCGCTCGTCTATATTTTTGAATGCGGGAGCTAAAAATTTAGCCGCAAAATTTTCCAGCTTTGTGTCAAGCTTTTCGTCAAGTTTTGTATCTATCCGTTTCTCAAAATCGTCAAACCGCTTATCAAGTTTTTTATCCATTAAATCGGACAATTCTGAGGATTGCTTTTGCATCAACTTTCCTATTTGTTGTATGTCGCTTTTTTCCAGCATATGTTATATATTATAAAATGTTCGGGGCAATTTTGCAAATCTCTCTTCCTCCCTCCTTTGGAAAAGGAGGGCTGGGGAGGATTTAATTATTAAATCTCCCCTGACCCCTCCTCTCCGAGGAGGGGAACTATTATTAAATCCCCCTGTGTCCCCCTTCTCCTAAGGGGGAGAAGATGGGGAAGGGATTATCTCATATACGTATTACGGTCGGCGGAGAGGTATTGGACTTCGGCGTCGGTCAAGAGCCTGTTCCAGACCTTGAAGTAGTGGATTTTGCCGTCAAAATAATTAGCCATAGTATAACGAGAGCCAATATGAAGATTGGTAGGATTTTGAGCCGTCCAGGCAGTTTCGTCGCCAGTAGCGCCACCTAATATCTTATTCCCGTTTAACCATACAAAAGTATGGGCAGTTCCATCGCTGTCGTCATCAGCCACCAAAACTAAAATATTTTCTTCGCCTACTTTCCAATATGGCCGATAAGTCGCTAACGGAATCTGCTCAATCTCGCTGGTGTTGCCCAAATAAATATATATTACAGAATTTACCCAAATTATACTTCTTCCCGCTCCTGCCGCATCCGCATCAAAAATATAGCGCGTTGCCCCTTCATCTGCCACAAAATCAGGTGTAAATTTTACTGCATAAGAGATATTGGAACTATTAAAAACATTGGTTGCGTTTGTTGTAAAATAATCATTGATGAAATCACAAAAGTAATCCGTGCAAGCTGGCATAGTCGCACCAGTTGTAGAAGTAGCATTACGATTAAAGCCGGAGGAGTCGAAAACTGTAACCGGGTCGGAGCCGTTGTTGTTTCCGAAATCCAGATTCAAGGACATATCTTTTTTGCTTGGCGCTTGCATATGAACTTCTTTGCTCGCGCTGTATAAATTGGTGATTTCGTCAGCGGACAGGGCGTAGTTGTAGATGCGGACGTCGTCGATGGCGCCGTTAAAGTAATAAATTCCATCAAAACCTATTATTTTTAACGTATCAGCAAAATCTGGGACAGAAGAGGCTGTAAGGTCATATACACCGTTGTTATAAAAATAAATTTGTTCAGTGATACTGCTATATACTAAAACCACTTGTGACCATTCATCAGGAATTAAAGGATCAGAAGAATAGGCATATCCAACTCCATCTTTATAATGACCTTGAATAAAATGTCCGTTGGTAAAAGCCAATCTCCAATTATACTGCTTAAAAATTCCAAGTGTACTCGTGCCGATTGGCTTAACCCAAGCTACAAAAGTTTTATCCCCCAGTGAATACAGATTTTTTGAAGTTGTGATGTAATCACTCGTCCCATTAAAATCTCTCGCCTGACCGATTTTGCCAGTGGAGGTAGTGGTGCCGGTCATGGTGCCATTGTTGCCAAATCCTGATTTGTCATACATTGTTGCGCCGTCTGCACTCATATCGTTTACGTCCATTGTCCAGTGGCCGACGAGGGTGCCGGTGGAGGAGCCGGTGGCGCCTGCGCGCTGGGCGGTGTTTGCGGTTGTTTCGCGATCGGCGGAAAGGATGGCGACTTCGTCGTCGGTCAAGAGGCGGTTCCAGACTTTGAGGTAGTGGATTTGGCCGTTAAAGGGAGTAGCACCTGTATATGCTGAACCAATATATATTGTTGCTGGGTCAGCAGATGTCCAACCAGTTGTGTCATTAGTTAAAATTTGATTTCCATTTAACCATATATTAGTAGTCGCCACTCCTTCAGCACCAGCAGAACCTACCACGATTAAAATATTCTCTTGCCCAACTTTCCAATATGATTGATATGCACCTAACGAAAGGCTTTGAATTGGTGCAGTTCCTAAATAGAATACCAAAACATTAGCACTCCCAGAATCGTGCTTTAAAATTGTATATCTATTTGCACTTGTTGAATCTAATATATAATGAGCCGTTCCATCATTAGCTTCAAAATCAGGAGTGAATTTTATAGCAAAAGAAGTTTCAGCAGAATTATATACTCCAGTTCCTGTTAGCGTTATATAATCTGTAGAACCATCAAAATCGCAGAATGAATTGTTGCAGGTTTGGGCATTAGCGGCAGTAGCGTGGCGGGCGAAGCCGGAGGAGTCGTAGACGGTCGGAGCGGCGTTTCCGTCGTTATTTCCAAAATCAAGGTCAAGAGTGAGGCCGGTGCGGGAGACAGAGGCCTCGGCTTCGGATTTATAAATCCCCCCTAGCCCCCCTTTTCCAAAGGGGGAGAAGAATATAAAAATAGAGGCGGCGAGGGCGACGAGGATGATTGGGATGATTATTGTTAGTTTTTTATTCATAAGCAAAATAATAAAGAAAAATTTCTAAT